>BNUV01000041.1 GCA_025997615.1 Spirochaetia bacterium | reverse complement strand
CTGGATGCTATTAATTTTTCCGGGCCCCTGGTAATGGAACCCTTTATTACCCAGGGCGTTAAGGACGACGGTTCCCGACGTATCGTAAAGAAAAACGCCGACTGCTTCGTGCGCGGGCTTTGTGTTAAAAAAAGTCCTGACCCAGTGGGGATCTTTACCGGCATAGGTCTGATTATCAAAAGGCGTTGCCATAAGGAGCAGATCCCGCACGGTCATACCGGCAATGTAAGGGGGGATTTCCTTGGGCAGATATTCAGGAAAAAAATCTGCCGGCCTGCTTTGAAGGGTGATCTTCCCTTCGCCGATCAAAAGCCCTATGGCCATGGACACAAAAGTCTTGCTGGTGGAATACATACGGTGAAGCGTATCGGCGGTAAAGGGAGGATAATGAGCCTCGGCGGCCAGTTTCCCATGGCGCAGGATCATAATGCTGTGCATACAGAGTTTTTTCTGTTCCAGGTGTTCGATAAATTTCAACACCCCCTCCGAAGGAATTCCCAGATTCTCCGGTGTCTTTATTTCCATTACCATAAAAGCTTTCCTTACCCAATGATAGGGTATTATTATTGATGATAACACCAAAGTAATCAACACAATTTTGCCCGCCCCCGGCAGACAGTGTTGCTCCTCTGCGCAAGCAGGTTCTTGGGAACGGCTGTGTTTTGGGTAAAAGGGACAGTTTTGGCTAAAAGGGCTTGACATTTCCCACCGGTTTACGCCATCATTAACCCTATGAAAACGGTATTTGTTAAGCCCGCATCAGTGGAGCGGAAGTGGTTTGTGATTGACGCCGAGGGGAAGATCCTGGGGCGGGTTGCTGCCCGGGCGGCTTCCATCGTCAGGGGCAAGGAAAAGGCCATTTATGCGCCTCATCAGGAAGTTGGGGACTTCGTCGTGGTGGTAAACGCCGGGAAAATAGCGGTTTCGGGGCGAAAAGCCCAGCAGAAACTCTATCATCATCATACCGGCTATGTGGGGGGGCTCAAAACGGTGAATTTTGAGGCTCTGTCGGCCAGACATCCCACCTCTCCCCTGGAATTGGCCATCAAGGGGATGCTTCCCAAGGGCCCGCTGGGGCGGAAAATCTTCAAAAATGTGAAGGTTTATGCCGGGGCGGAACATCCCCATGCGGCCCAGAATCCGGCCCCTATTGAGTTATAGGAGAATTTATGGCGATTAAGAATCTTGGAATCGGAACCGGCCGGAGGAAGACTTCCGTGGCCCGGGTGTATGTTCGGGATGGCAGCGGCAAGGTTGAGGTCAACGGCAAGGAATTGGCCCAGTACTTCCCCCAGGGGGAGCACGCCCAGATGGTGCGTCAGCCTCTGATGGTCACCGCCAACGAAAATAAGTACGACATCATGATCAATGTCTACGGCGGCGGGGCAAATGGTCAGGCCGGAGCCTGCCGCCATGGCATTGCCCGGGCCCTCTGCCAACTGGATCAGAGCAACTACACCAGCCTGCGGAGCAACGGCTACCTTACCCGGGACCCCCGGATGGTGGAACGGAAGAAGTACGGTCAGGCCGGAGCCCGCCGGCGCTTCCAGTTCTCCAAGCGCTAGCTTGCTAGCGCCCGCTAAATTCGGAAACTCCGTCATTTATTGCGCTGTTAAATGACTATTGTTACCCTGAAAGAATCTGCCGATGCGGTTTTTCGCATCGGTCTTTCGGATGGTTCCCTTTTTTCCTTCAAATGCGCTTACCTGCCCCCCTCATTCCAAAACGGCTTCGCTCTGGAACCGGGGCAGGAAATTTCTTCTGATGATGAAAATGCCTACCGTTTTGCCGCCTCCTGCTACCGCACTGAAAAACTCGCCCTCAGACTTATCGCCCGGGCAGAACAGAACAGCCGGGGCCTTGCCCGTAAACTGGAGCAGCGGAAACAGGAACCAGCCTCCGTCAGGGCCGTACTGAACCACCTCATGGAAATCGGCATCCTTGATGATCAACGGTATGCCGAACTTTGGGTCCGGTCCCGGCTGGCCCGGCTTTTGGGAACTCCCCGCCGTTTAGCCGCCGGCCTCGCCGCCCGGGGCATTGACCGTGACACCGCCGATCAGGTCCTGAAAACAGCCCTGGACACAGACCATGAGCTGGCCCTGCTCAAAACCTACCTCCGAAAGAAAAAGCTTGCCTTTGATAACGATCGTGGCGCAGACTACCGGTCCCTCAGATATCACCTTAAAGGTGAAGGTTTCTCCGGATCGGTTCTGGAACGCCTTCTGGAAGAGGCAGAATAGAGGGCTGCCATCAGCGGCGCCCCTGAAAATTCGGCTATTGACAACTCCGCCCCAAGACGCTATGATAGAGATCACTTGGGGTTAAGACCCTATGCGGATGTCATATAACGGTATTATCCAAGCTTCCCAAGCTTGTGACGCGGGTTCGACTCCCGTCGTCCGCTAACCGGGGAGGCGCCAGCCTGGTGCTTTCCGGCATTCTAAATGATGTTCCTCCTTATCTTTTGCCCTTAATCTGCCGATAATTTATCGGGCTCATACTGCGGGATTGACTTTTTTTGGAATGTGATTTACCATTAGGTAAGTTATAAATTTATTTGAGGGGTGAGCGGTGACGCCGGTCCATGATTACAAGCGTTTTGAAAACAACCTCGTTAAAAAGGTAAAAGGCGTCGCAAAAGTAGCCATTGGCGCTGTGGCGGCCTTCTTTGTGGCGGTTTTCAGAGCGATTACCCGGCGTTATACCGTGGTTTTTGTCCCCCATTCCGAGAAAAAAGTCTACAATCTGCATATTACCGTGTTCTCTATCCTCTGTTTTGTCCTCATTTTGGCGGGTTTTGTGGGGGCTTTTTTCTGGTATGGTACTTCCTACAATACCGCCCGGGGGGGCCTGGCGGATAAAGACAACCGCCTCAAGGATACTCAGGCCAGTTTGGACCAGCTTAGGGATGAAACCGCCAATCTTTTGCGATCCGCCGGGGTTTTCAAATCGGCCCTTTCGGAAACTCTTTCGGCTCTGGGAACGGATATTGGCGGACAAAATAACAACAGCCCGGCTCCCGGCGGGGATCTATCCTCTATTTTTGATATAAAGGAGACTCCCGAGGGGATACTCCGGGAAATTGAAGATGTCCGTCGTCTGGCGGGTTATCTTGCCTCGGCGGAGGAGCCGGTCAGGCAGATTGGCAGTCTTCTGGGTTCCCAAAGCGCCCTTTTAACGGAGATTCCCAGCATTTGGCCTATCAAGGGCGGCATCGGCCATATTTCCATGTTTTTCGGTCAGAATGAAAATCCCTTTACAGGCCAGTATTACATCCACAAGGGCATCGATCTTTCCACCTACCGGCAGGGGGATCCCATTGTGTCCACCGCCGACGGCCAGGTGGTATCGGTTGAATACGACGGCGGCGGCATGGGGAACAATGTTATTATCCGGCATAAACACGGTTTCTACACCCGCTACGGCCACATGCAGTATTTCCGGGTAAAGGCCGGCCAGCGGATCCAGCAGGGCGAGGTGATTGGCTATATCGGCAATACGGGCCTTTCCACGGGGCCCCATGTGCATTACGAAGTCCATATCGGCTCCGACGTGGTGGACCCCTACAAGTACATCACCATCCGTTCCAGCATTGCCCGTTCCGCCCGTTAAGCGGGGAAACCATGGCCGCCGGTTCAAAAGAAGATTTCTCCATCAACACTATTATTGGTCCTGGTACCAGTTTTAACGGCGCTATCGAATCCGGAGGCTTTACCCGGGTGGACGGCAACCTCCAGGGGGACCTTAAAGCCCGGGGCCGGGTGGTCATCGGCGAAAGGGCCCGGTTAAAAAGCAGTGTCAGCGGTACTTCCGTCACCGTGGGGGGGGTGGTGTACGGCAATGTCATGGCCAGTGAGCGGCTTATCGTTCTGGCCACGGGACTGGTGCGGGGGGACATTATCACCCGGCGGATTCAGGCCGACGAGGGCTGCCTGATCCACGGACGGGTAACGGTGTGCCAAAGCGACGAAGCCTGGGAAAAAGCGGTGAATGAGCACCGGGACCTCGAGGGTGTTCGTTCAGCCCTTTCCCTCCTTTCACAAAAACATGGCTAAAATCCCCGATGCCATTTCCCCGCTTTTCAATCCTCTGCTCCAGGGAAGGGCCGGGGCTGAGGCTCAAAAGGCGGCCAATAAGTCTCGGGAAAAAACCGCCCTCCGGGGCAGCCGGTTTTCGTCTATTATGGAAAAGGCCAAGGTTGATTCCGCCGCCGAAGCGGGGGAGCTTTGGGATATGCCGGAACTTCCCGACTCTCCCGAGGCTGTCACCATTTTACAGGATGCCGTCCAGAGCGCCGGGGACGACCTGAAAAACCGGCCTTTTCCGGAGGAGATTCAGAGGTACAAACGGGCGGTAAAAAACTTTCTCTCCTTTGTGCTGGAAAAGGGCTATGCTGCCGAAAAGATTGAGGGCGTCCCCAACTATCTGAAGCCGAATTATCAGGGGAAACGGGGAGTGCCTGAGGCACAGGAGCGGAAGCGTTATACCATCGTTCAGGTGGTGGACGACAAACTGGAGCAGCTCGCCGCGGGGATCCTTACCGGCCAGACCACGCAACTGGAGCTTCTGGCCCGGCTTGAGGAAATTCACGGTATTTTGATAGATTTATTAAAATGAGCTTTTCAAAAATAAGGAATGAACATGAGTGATTCTGATGATATAAACGACGAGGATTTTTCCTCTCTGGAAGACAGCCCTTTGGAGGCGGAGGATATCGCAGAAGATACGGATATCGTCGTCGCTGCCGGTAAGGATATTGCCCCGGATATGCCCGTGTACCGGCTGCGGCTTTCTTATTCAAACGAGACGTTTTTAGCAGTCTTTCCGGGGGAGCCTATCCGCTGCGGCACTATGGTGATGGTACCTACCCGCTATGGCCGGGACCTGGCCCAGATCACCGGGCCGGTGCGGCGAAATGGCGCCCGGGGGCAAAACGACATCGCCTGGATAGAACGGGTCGCCACAAAAGAGGATCTGGAAAAGGCGGAACAAAACCGCCGGCTGGAAGATGAGGCCTTAAGAATTTGCCGGGAAAAAATCGATGCCCATAAACTGGAGATGAAGCTCGTCTCAGTTCACTATCTTTTGGAGGAGCCCAAGATACTTTTCTTTTTCACCTCCGAAAGCCGGGTCGATTTCCGGGAGCTGGTGAAAGATCTGGTGGGCATCTTCAAGATCCGCATTGAGCTGCGGCAGATCGGTGTTCGGGACGAGTCACGGGTCATCGGCGGTTTGGGGGTCTGCGGCCGTTGTTATTGCTGTCATGCCGTGTCGGACAAGCTCAAGCCGGTGTCCATCAAAATGGCCAAGGACCAAAATTTATCCCTTAATTCCATGAAAATTTCCGGGCCCTGCGGCCGGCTTCTCTGCTGTCTGGCCTACGAGTATCTTTTTTACAGTGAGCAGCGCCGCCTGATCCCCCCGGAAGGCACAAGGATCACCCACGAAAACATCCAGTGGCGGGTGCAGGAAATTAACGTTGTGCTGGGGCAGGTAAAACTTACCGCCGAAGAGGGCCGCTTTTTACAAGTACCCGCCGCCTCTTTTGAAAAAGTGGAAGGCCGGTGGCAGATCAGCGAAAAACCGGCTGCAGCTAATGAGTAGGAGGATAACCCTATGATTTATACCAGTGTGAATATTAACGCCGGGGGGCAAACAGCGCCTCTGTATACCTATATGCTGGATACCCCGCCTGCATTGAACAATGGGAAGGGTAGGCCGGTGGTACTCATTCTGCCCGGCGGCGGCTATACCATGATATCGGACCGCGATACGGAACCGGTCGCCGTCAGGATGAACGCCGCAGGTTTCCATGCCGCGGTGCTGCGCTACAGTGTAAGCCCCGCCCGGTTTCCCGTTGCGCTGAGTCAGGCGGCCCAGGCAGTAATGCTGCTGCGGGAACACGCGGCGGACTGGCATATTGATCCCAGCCGTGTTTTTGTCATGGGTCTTTCCGCCGGGGGCCATCTGGCGGCAAGCCTGGGAACCCTCTGGAACAAGAAGGTCATTGATGATGAGCTCAAGGCCGCCCCCGCAAAATTCAGGCCCGACGGATTGGTGCTTGCCTACCCGGTGATCAGCTCCGGCGAATTTACCCATCAGGGCAGCATAGATAATCTCATTGCAGACCGGGCGGAGCTCAGGGAAACCGTGTCCACGGAGAAACAAGTTGACAAGGATACGCCCCCGGCCTTCATTTGGCATACCGTCGAAGATGAGCTGGTTCCGGTGGAAAACAGCCTTCTCTTTGCCGGGGCGCTCAGGCGGAGCGGAGTTTCCTTTGAGCTCCATATCTACCCAAAAGGGGTACACGGCCAGTCTCTGGGCACCAGGGAAACTGAAAGCCCCATGTTCCCCACCCCCATCCCTCCCGTGGATTCATGGGTCGATCTGGCGGTTAACTGGATACGGAGCTTCTGAAAAGCCGCCCGGAACAGCTTATAATGTTACTTTGCTTACCGCTTTTACCAGCCGCTCGCTGATGGGCTTGCCGTCCTTGTCGATATGGGTAAAACTCATGCCCTTATAGGACCATACCGCCCGGCCAATACCGTATTCCAATAGTAAGTCCGAAAGGTCCCCGCTCCAGTTTTCCCGGCTCGCCATGTCCACATGATCGATCACCCCGTATTCCCCGCAGTACATGGGCTTGTCGTGTTTTTCGATAAAGTCGATGGCGGGCTTAATGAGATGCCGCAGAAACTCCTTGTCTATCCGGGTAAAGCCCTCGTATTCCTTCATGACTTCCCGATTGAAGGTCCGGAGGACCTCAAGGTATATACCGATATCGCTGGGATAGTGTATCTCCTTTTTGAGATCCCTTAATTCCGGCATCCATGAAGCCCTCTGGTGGGTCAGGCCGTGGGGCTCGTACATGTGGAAGTTGTAGACGATTTTTGGATCATCAAAGATGGGCATCAGCGCCAAGGCACGGACATTGTTGTACTGTATGCCCCCCACGATAATGGAATGATTTGTGTCCTCCTCCCGGATGGATTTGATAAGGCGGTTCGCCAGGGGATTCCAGCGGGTACTGTCGGGTTCCACAATTTCGTTGAGCAGTTCGTAGAGAACGTTATCTCCTTCGGCCTGGTATCGCCGGGCAATTGCCTTCCAGATGGCGGCAAAGCGATCCTGCATTTTTGGATCGGAAAAGAGGGTATTTTTGTCGGGGGTGTCAAAACTGAATCCCGGCGCCTTGTGAACATCAATCACTACATTAAGGCCGTACTTTTTTGCCCATTCAATACTGTTGTCCAGATAGGCAAAGCCCTTTTCCAGGAACACCCCGGGATTTGAGTCTTCTTCAATCACCGGATAATCAATGGGAACCCTGATATGATCCATCCCCCAGGATGCGATGTTCCTGATATCCTTTTCCGTAATAAAGCTCTTAAAGTGTTCATGGTCCAGGGTACGGTACTGGGAAATCCAGCCCCCCAGATTTACTCCCGCCATATAGCCGGTAAGTTTCTTCATACAATTATACTCCTTTACATTCTGGCTAAAAAAAGCCGTTTGGATATATATCCAAACGGCTCTGATAACAATACTGCTGCCGGTTACTTTCCCGCTTCCCTCAAGGTCCGCTGAATCGCCGCAGACAATTCATCAAGTACCTTGTCATCAAAGGCTTTAACTTCCTGGTAACCAAAGTCATCAATCTGGGCCTTCATGGCCCTCCAGATAGACTCAAACTCCGCATCGGTCTTGGCATACAGCATCTGCCAGCCTGCGGGATCGGTAATGGCCTTGAGCTGGTTCCGCATAGTTTGGATATCGGAGGGTGAATTCGGAATAACATAATCGGTACCGGGGGTCACCACAACGAGTTTGTTGTTCACCAGGTATTCCAGGGGAGTCTCGGCCTTATAGAATTCCCGCCATTTGGTATTCCACTCGTTCTTGTTCAGTTCCATGGTGGAAGGCCACATATTGGAATTAATGGGGAACCCGTTAAGGAGTTCGTTGGGATCATCCTGATGGGTCATGGGATAGTTAAGCCGCTGTATACCCTCGCTCCAGGTACCGCCGCCCAAAGACGCAGGGGCCTGCTTGTCGGGATCGGAATCCAGGCCGAATTCGGTAAGATAGGGCTGACCATCCCGCATTTCGTAGGTAACCCCTTCTATCTGGGAATTGAAATACAGGATGCCCCTGGGTGAGCAGAGCCAGTTGTAGAATTCCATAATCCGCTCAGGGTGCTTGGCCTTGGAACCGATGGCATAGATGTTATTTTCATAGCCGTAGGGGTTGTAGCCCTGGTTATTGTAGGTAATGCCCTTAACCGGAACAAAGGCATAGGGTGAACGCCGGGTAAGATCTATCCGGTTAAAGATTGGGGTAGCCATAAAGGTCCAATAACCAAACATGATGCGCCCATCATAGTACTTCGCCACGGACTGGTTGTAATTCTGGGTCGCTGAATCGGGATCAACCAGGCCCATGCGATACGCCTTGTTCAGGAGCCTCAGCATCTGCTTGTACTCGCCGTTATCATCCATAAAGTATGTGCGCTTTGTGCCGTCATGGTTTATCCAGGCAAAATCGCCGGTATCGTAGGTGTAACCCAGGCAGGAAAGCATCTCCCGGGCAAGACGCACGGTACCGTTGTCCCAGTCGGGGAAGCTGGAGAAAGCATAGTTCTTGTCTCCGTTCTGATTAACCGGGTGGGCTTTGACCATTTTATCCAGCACATCCAGCAGGCCTTCAAGCCCGTTGATTTCGGGGGAACCGATGTCAACGTAATAATCATAGCGGAGGAAGGTCCCGATCTCGGGCCCCAGGTCGCGGCCCGCAGGTGTTGTCGGAGGCTTTATCGAAACACGCCCGGGAATCGCATAGATACCCTTACCGTCAAAGGCTTCGGCGAATCGCTCATAGGCCACATGGAGTTTTTCCTGCAGATAGGGATATTTCCCCGTATCAAGCATGGGCTTCATATCCAGGAGCAATCCCGCTTTCCAAAGATCAACGGCCCGGGGTTTGATAACCTGGATTATTTCACCCAGATTCCCCGCCGCAGTCCGGGTCTGATACAGGGTATCCCCTGTCCCGGCGGCAGCAGGGTTGATAATATTGAGCTCCATATTTAATTCTTTTTTCAGAACCTCGCCCCACCAGCCGTTGTTTATCCCCATGAAGTTCGCATAGGTGCCAAAGACTTCTACCTGGTAGAATTCCCGCTCGCCGGAACCTGCCGCTGCGCTTTTTTTCTGACATCCGGTGATCGCCAACAGGGCGAACAACACGGCAAGCAGAACCGTTAACTGCTTAACTCTTTTCATCATCTTCCTCCTATAAAAATGGACTAAATACCAAATAAAAACTAACCCTTGACCGCCCCGATCATGATCCCCTTAACAAAGAAACGCTGGAAAATCGGATATACCAGCAGGATGGGAATAACCACTACCACTGCAATGGTCATCTGTATGGATGTGGTGGTCTGGGCGTTCATGGAGTTGATGGCCCCATCGGTTATACTCCCCCCGGAAGCCGCGATCATCTGGATGAGGGAACGGGCTTCGTTCAGGTATTTATACAACAAAAACTGCAGGGAATAGAGTTTGGGATCCGTCATCAGTATCAGGGTATCCATAAAGGCGTTCCACTGGCCTACCGCGGCGAATATTGCCACCGTGGCAAGGATCGGTGTTGAAATGGGCAGGATGATCTTCGTAAAGATATACATAATACTGGCGCCATCCACTTCGGCGGCCTCCTGCAGCTCAATGGGGGTATTTTCGATATAGGTCTTGATCAGAATAATATTAAAGGGCTGGACAATGGAGGGGATGATATAGGCCAGGAAGTTATTGGTAAAATGCAGTGTCCTCATGGTAAGATACCAGGGGATTAAACCGGCGCTGAAATACATCGTAGCCACCACAAAGCGATACCAAAACTTCCGTCCCCATAATTTCTGCTGGGTAAACATAAAACCCAGAAAGGAGGAACCCATAACGGTAAGCCCTGTCCCCAGCACGGTGCGCCCCAATGATACAAGCGCGGCCATTGGGAGCCCCGGAACCGTCATCACGCTGATATAATTCTTGAAATGAACATTTTTGGGATAAAACATGATATCCCCCCGGGCGCTCATATCATTAGCGCTGATACTATTGATGATAAGATAGTAAAAGGGGAACAGGCACATCAGAGTAAAGACAGCGAAGAAAGCATACAATAATGCTATCACAAAAGATTCCAGAGGACTTTTCCTGTTTATTCCTACCACACTTGCCATAATGATCCCCCCTGCTAAATGATGGACTCGCCGCGGAACAGCTTGGACATCTTGTTTACCGTAAACAAGAGGGTAAGGCTTACCGCGCTCTTCATCATGCTGATAGCTACCGCCAGGGAATAACTCCCCTGGCCGATACCCAGGTTATACACAAAGAGATCCAGCACTTCGATCTTGGTCCGGTTAAAGGCATTGGAAAACACATAGTATTGCTCAAAACCATTGTTAAGAAAATTGGCAATATTGAGGAGCAGCAGGACAAAGTAGGTGGGAAGCAGGCCGGGAACCGTGATATGCCACATCTGCCGGAAACGGCCCGCGCCGTCCACCGCCGCGGCGTCGTAGAGTTCCTGGTCGATGCCGGTGATGGCGGCGATATACATGATCGCCGACCAGCCGAGCCCCTTCCAGGTACCCCAGAGCCACATGGAAAGCCATACATGGTTATTCTGCTGCAAAAACAGAATCGGTTCGCCGATTATACCCAGCTTCATGGCAATGCCGTTCATCAGCCCCGTACTGTTAAACATAAAGAAGGCCATGGTATACACCAGCACCCAGCTGATAAAGTTGGGCATGGTGGTAAAGGTCTGCACCACCCGTTTGAAGGGGGCGTGGCTGATAAAATTAAGGAATATGGCGAAGGCCATGGGGAGCCAGGAGAAAAGGATGGAGAGGCCGCTCATGGCGAAGGTGTTGATCATAACATTAAAGATCTGCCTGCGCTTCGATGCATTGGTAAAGAGGTTTACGAACCAGTGAACCCCGACAAATTCGGTATTAAAGAGCTTAAAGGGCGGCCGGTAATCATAAAACGCATAAAGCCACCCCTGCAGGGGGAAATACGCAAACAAAAACACCAGAAAAAGGAGCGGCAGGATCATGAGGAACATGATATATCCCTCCCGCTTCCTCGCATTTATTCTTGAAAGCCTTGGTTTCATCACTTCCATACTCATGGCCTTACCCCCTGCCTGTTTACAACAAGTACCAGTCCACCACCAATGATGAAAAACTTAGAATAATAATTTATCATATATCTGACATGAGAAATCTGTCAACATTTATTTATTATGCTCCTGCCCATGCCAGCTGTCAAGAAAAATCGCACAAAAAAATCGCACAAAAAAATCGCACAAAATGCAAAGGAATTGAGACGACTTAAGATGATTAAAGGGGCAATACCGTTAGAAATTTAGCGGCTGTTCATTAACGGACGGTTTTTGCGACGGTGCAGATCTTACTGGCCATATTTTGCAGAGAAACCTGCTCCTGCACATGGCCCAATTCGTAGGCCACCCGGGGCATACCATAAACCACTGCGCTGGCCTCATCCTGACCCAGAGTAATACCACCTTCGGTGTAAATCTGTCCGATCTGTTCCGCCCCGTCCCTGCCCATGCCGGTCATAATGACCCCCAGGGCGTGGTTCCCGTAGTATTTCGCCACCGAGGCAAAGAGCACATCCGCCGAAGGCCGGTGACCGCTTGTTAAAGGAGCATCAGTAAGGTGTACCACCGAAGCCAGCGACTTTTTCTCCACTTCCAGGTGCTTGTTTCCCTGGGCAATAAGAATACGGCCGGGTTTTATCAGGTCCCCTTCCTCCGCCTCTTTTACCTCCAGGGGGCATATCCGGTCCAGACTTTTGGCAAATTCGAAGGTAAAGCCCGGCGGCATATGCTGGACCACCACAATGGGAACCTGCAGATCCGCATCCAGCTTGGAAAAGACCACCCGCAGGGCATCAGGGCCGCCGGTAGAAATGCCGATGGCGATAATTTCAGTTTTCCCCGGTTTCCGCAGGGGAGGGGCGGCCTTGACGGGGGCACTGGGAGAAGCAGAAAGCCCCGTATGGAGGGCATTGGAGATCCGGGATGAAAAATCGCCCGTTGCCGGAATGGCAGGTTTTGGCGGCGCTTCCCCCGGTCCCAGCACCTTTTTCCCGTTAAGGCGGCGGTACTGGCCGCCATAACCCAAAAGCATCCCCACCAGGATATCTTTTACCGTATGAATATCCTCGGAAATCGAGCCCGAGGGTTTCTGTATAAAGTCGCAGGCCCCCAAAGACAGGGCCTCCATGGTGATCTCTGCCCCGCGGGCGGCAATCGACGAAAGAATAATGACAGGAATTTTTATCCCCAGCTCCTTCCGTTTTTGGAGGAATTGGATACCGTTCATCTCCGGCATTTCCAGGTCCAGCACGATGACATCCGGGGATACCCGGGGGATTTTGTCCAGGGCAAATTTACCGTTCATGGCCTTGTCGCCTATCACCAGACCCGGTGTGGCCTCAACCATCTTGCCGATAAGGTTGCGCATTAAGGCAGAGTCATCGACAATTAAAACCGTAATTTCATCAGCCACCACTCACTCCTTTACACAAATTTCCGGTAAAAAGTTGCCCATTCGGTCTTGACGAACTCAAATTTGGTGTCCATCCCGAAAAGAGACTCCGAATGGCCGATAAAAAGAAAGGATTTTGACGACATGGCATCCCAAAACCGGTTAATAACCCCTGTTTGGGCCGCTTCGTCAAAGTAAATTATCACATTCCGGCAGAAAACAATGTCCAGATCCCTCTGACCCGCAGCATTTTTCAGGTTATGATAGTCAAAGCGTATCTTTGCCTTAATATCATCATGGACCTTGAAGCCCCCTTCCACCTTGTCGAAGTACTTGGCGAGGTAATTGTCGGGGATCCCCACGATACGGCTTTCGGCATAGAAGCCCTCTTTGGCCGTCATAAGACATTTCAGGCTGATATCGCTGGCCACAATCTCGAATTTCCAGGGGTGCGGCAGGATTTCGCTCATCAACATGGCGATAGTATAGGGTTCTTCCCCCGTAGAACACCCGGCGCTCCAAATTCTGATGGTCTGATTGATGGAACCCTTTTTTATTTTGATAAGCTCCGGCACCACAAACTTCTCCATGGCATCAAAATGGGCCTGATTCCTGAAAAACCGGGTCAAATTGGTGGTTATGGAGTCGAGAAAGTTCTTTAACTCCTCTTTATCCTGAGAAATAGTCGTAAAATACTTCTTTACCGAGTCCAGGCTCTTTTCCCGAAGCCGCTCCTTGAGACGGCTCTCCAGAATGGAACGGTTGGTCGGAGTAAAGTGGATACCGCTCTCGTTATAGATGAGAGTGCGGTATTGTTCAAAATCCGCATCGGTAAAAAACACGGCATCTGACATACTTATATACTAAGGATTGTTCGTCCCGATGTCAATGGCTAAAAACAGCAATTTCCCTGCTTTTTTTAATAAGCTTGAATTTCTCCCCCCTTATGGTAAACTGATCCCATGTTAAACACAGGCCCATTGGGCAGCGGCGGCATCATGGTGAATTACCGGTGTACCGCCGCCTGCAGGCATTGCCTCTATGCCTGTTCGCCCACCCGTGATACGGGGTATGTTACCGGGGAAAAAATGCAGGAAATTTGCGGGCTGCTCCGCTCAGGCGGCTGTGACGGTGTGCATATTGGCGGAGGGGAGCCTTTTCTGGATTTCGACGGCCTTTTAACGGCAATCCGGGCGCTGAAGAAAAACGGCATAAACCTTGATTATATTGAAACCAACGCATATTTTGTCCATGACGAAGCTTCGGCGAAGGAAAAACTAACGGCTCTTTTGGACGAGGGGGCCGATACCCTTTGTATTTCCCTCGATCCTTTTCACGCCGAATATGTGCCCTATGGTTATCCCCTGCGGCTGGCTGAATTGTGCCGTCAAAGGGGTATGGGGTTTTTTCTCTGGAAACAGCAGTTTTTTACGGTTTTATCGGGGCTTCCGCCGGAGAAGGCCCACAGCCGCGCCGTTTTAGAAAAGCATATTTCGGCGGATTATATCAACAGTACCGCCAATGCGTATGGCCTCCATTTCGGCGGCCGGGCGGTGAACATAAAAGACGCTTACGGAGGCCGCAAACCCGCCGCGGCCCTAGTTGATGCCCACCCCTGCAGGAATCTTCTTTCCACTAATCATTTTCATGTGGACCGGGAAGGATACTTTATTCCGCCGGGCTGCACCGGAATCCGTCTGCCCCTGGAGGAGGCGATCCGGGGCATCCCCGAGGGGAAGTATCCGGCCTTCGAGGCCCTGTATCACCGGGGTTTGGCGGGACTTCTCGATTTGGCGAAGCAAAACGGCTTTGCCCCGGACGAAAGCTATTCATCAAAATGCAGTCTCTGTTTTCATGCCCGTCATCACTTGGCCGCTCTTGATTTTGCCGGGCTGGATCGCCTCCATTACGAGGAATCGCTTAAATATTACGATTGAAAGAGACAAGGGGGTGCCTGGCACCCCCTGCGTTGCAACTTTTGTTCACGATAGATAAATCGAAACTGTTTTAACTCTTTTTGTACAGGAAAAAACCGACTATCGCGGCGGCAGCGCCTATTCCGATTTCGATAATGGATGTCTGCACCACCTTGGTCCGGGAACCAAAAGCTCCCGCTACCTTATTGGCGATTTTTCCGCCGCTAGAGACGTTATACGCGATCAGGTTGTATGCGCCAAATACCAAAACAACAACACCAGCAACTAGAAGCACAACACCGATGATTTTTAAGGGACTCATTTTTCTTGCCATAATAAACTCCTTGGTTTTTTAATGTCCTTTCCGGATAAGCGCTTCCCTGAAGCCTGCCTTTCCTGAGTCTTTCTACCATAAATTATATATCAGTTCCGCATATTCTGGCAAGGCTTTTTTAGCGTACTCATCGCCGGGCACATTTTTCGGCACAATTTGTATATGTACTTCTTAGCCCGGAAATGCTTTTTTGAGCAGGCCCAGGTCCAGCTCCGGGTAGACCGGGAAGCGTCCCAGGAGTTTTTCCACCCGGCTCAGGGCCTCCGCCCGGGCTTTTGCCTCGATTTGGTACTTGGCCCTGCTCTTTTTTGCCGGATCCTTGCCGTCCGGGGCCGGAACCGTGTTTTTCAGGATCAGGGCGATGATCCCCCCCAGCTCCTCCATTTCGGCCTTGCCCATGCCCAGAGTCGTCACCGCCGCCGTACCTATCCGCAGACCCGAGGTGTACCAGGGACCGTTGGGGTCAAAGGGCAGGCTGTTCCGGTTCACCGTGATATTGCACTCCTGAAGGGCGCTTTCCGCCTGCCGCCCCGTGATGCCCAGAGGCCGGACGTTGACCAGGTAGAGGTGGTTGTCGGTGCCGCCGGTCAAAACCTCCAGGCCGTTTTTGATGGATGCCGCCGCCAGCGCCTGGGAATTTTCCACGATCTTTGCCGCATAGGTCCGGAACTCAGGCCGGGAAGCCTCCCGAAACGCTACTGCCTTGGCGGCGATCACATGGGGCAAAGGCCCGCCCATGGTCAGGGGACAGCCCTTGTCCAGGGCCTCGGCAAATTCGGCGGTGGATAAAACAATGCCCGCCCGGGGACCCCGCAGGGTTTTATGGGTCGTGCTGGTCACCACATGGGCGTGGGCCACGGGATCAAAATCCCCGGTAAAAAGTTTCCCCGCCACCAGGCCCGCAAAATGGGCCATGTCCACCATGAACACCGCCCCTACGCTGTCGGCAATCTGCCGCATCCGCTTAAAGTCGATTTTCCGGGGATAGGCCGAATAGCCCGCCAGCAGAATCAGGGGCTTTATTTCCCTGGCCTGTTTTTCAATATCATCATAATCCAGCAGCCCCGTTTCTTTGGACACCGAATAGCCGTAAATATCAAACATCCGGGAGGAAAGATTGTAACGGTAACCGTGGGTCAGGTGGCCGCCGGAATAATAATCCAGCCCCAGCAGCCGCTGATTCCCCAACTCCGCCTTGAGATCCTTCCACTGCGCATCGGAAAGCTTATAGAGATTTGTTTCGCCGTATTTTCCCAGCGCCGGATTTTCCACCCTGGCAGTGAGGATCGCCCAATACGCCAGAAGATTTGCATCGGCCCCGCAGTGGGGCTGCACATTGGCATATTCGGCGCCGAAAAGCTTACGGGCTTCTTCTGCCGCCAGCGATTCAATGGCGTCCACATTTTCGTTCCCCGCATAAAAACGGTGATGCGGCATCCCTTCGGCGTATTTATCCGTAAGAAGATTCCCCATGGTCAACTGCACCGCCAACGAGCAGTAATTTTCACTGGCGATAAGCTTCACCCGCTTCCGCTGATTTTCCAGCTCATTGACAATGGAAGCGGCAATCTCCGGCGACACCTTGGCGGTCTCCGACAAAGCGCACAGATACGCCAAAAGGCCCGTGTTGATCTTGTCCGGGGCGGTTGAAGAAAGATACTCGGTAACAGGGTTCGTGTTCATAGATCCTCCAGATCAAGCGTAGCAAAATAATCCTCGGGGGTTTCAGCCCGGCGAATTTGGATGATGGAACCGTCCGCGCGCAAAAGCAATTCGCCGCAGCGGAGTTTGCCGTTGTAGTTAAAACCCATGGCCCGGCCGTGGGCCCCGGCGTCGTGGATCACCACGAAATCTCCGGGGACGATTTTTGGCAGCTTTCGCTGTACGGCAAATTTGTCGTTGTTTTCGCAGAGGCTGCCCACCACGTCGTAGGTTTCCGTAGCCGGAGCCGTTTCTTTGCCGGGAACGGTGATATGGTGATACGCGCCGTAAAGGGCGGGCCTCATAAGGTCGGCCATAGAGGCGTCAAGGCCTATGTATTCCCGGTATATGCTTTTGGTGTGCAGGGCCTTTGCCACAAGCCACCCGTAAGGCCCGGTGACAGGGCGGCCGTATTCGGTGTGAACGCTCACGCTGCCAAGGTCTGCGGGAACGAGAATTTTGTCATACAAATTTTTAAGGCCCGCGCAAAGAGCCTCCCAGTCAAGCGCCTCTTCTGCGGGTTTATAGGGAATGCCCACGCCGCCGCCCAAGTTGATAAATTCCAGTTTAACCCCGGTTTTTTTGATGATTTCCACCGCCAGTTCAAAAAGCATACGCCCTGTTTCAAGGTGATACTCCAAACTGAGTTCGTTGGAGGCAACCATGGTGTGAAGCCCGAAACGCGTTACGCCCTTTTTTTTCAGAAGTGCAAAACCGTTGATGATCTGTTCCCGTGTAAAGCCGTATTTCGCTTCCTCCGGTTTGCCAATGATAGCGTTCCCCTCTTTCAGGGGCCCCGGATTGTAGCGGCAGGAAACAAGCTCTGGAAGGCCGGCGGTTTTTTCGAGAAATTCAATATGGGAAAAATCATCCAGATTGATGATCGCCCCCAATTTTTTTGCAGCTTCGTATTCTTTCGCGGGGGTTTCGTTGGCGGTAAACATAATTTCCTCCCCCGTGATGCCCGCCATTTCCGCTAAAAGCAGTTCCGTATAACTGGAACAATCGGCCCCGAGGCCTTCTTCTTTTAAGATTTTCAGGATAAAGGGATTGGGCAGGGCCTTTACCGCAAAGTGTTCTTTGTAAGCGGGGAAAACAGAAAAAGCTTTTAAAATCCGCCTGATATTTTGCCGGATTGCATTTTCATCATAGAGATAAAAAGGCGTGGGAAATTTTTTGCTTAATTCTTCAAGATCATTTTTGCCCAGCGGAAAATTCTTAACGCTCATAAAAATCCTTTTGATTTTAAGAGTTCCGCATTGAGGATTCCCCCGCCGGCGGCGCCCCGGATCGTGTTGTGGGAAAGCCCCACGAAACGGAGATCAAACACATTGCAGGGCCTTATCCGCCCCACCGTCACCGCCATGCCCTTGTCGCTGTCCCGGTCCTTCCGGGGCTGGGGCCTGTCCGGTTCTTCCCGGATGATGATGGGCCGCTTGGGCGCAGAGGGAAGATCCAGCTCCTGGGGCACGCTGCGGAAATCTGTCCATATTTTTTTCACTTCATCTATCGACGGCTTTTTTGCGCCGAACTCAAGGCTGACACAGGCGCTGTGACCGTCGCTCACGGGCACCCGGTTGCAGTGGGCGCTGATCTTTGGCTCCGTGGCATTTTCGATTTTGCCACCGGAAATAAGCCCCAGAATTTTCAGGGGCTCAAGCTCGGATTTTTCTTCTTCACCGTTGATAAAGGGCACCACATTATCGATCATGTCCCAGCTCGGAACGCCGGGATAGCCCGCCCCGGAAACCGCCTGTAAGGTGCTGACCACCACACGCTTTATTTCGTAACCCGCTTTGAGCAGGGCCCAGAGCGGCGTTACATAGCTCTGGATAGAACAGTTGGGTTTTACCGCGATAAAGCCCTTGTCCCAGCCCCGCTTCTGTTTTTGATCCCGGATAATATCCGTATGATCCGGATTCACCTCGGCGATAAGCACCGGCACATCTTCGGTCCAGCGGTGGGCCGATGCATTGGAGATCACCGGAATGCCCGCCGCGGCGTAGGAATCCTCCAGCGCCCGGGTTTCTTCCTTGCCCATTTCCAGGGCGGAAAACACAAAAGCGCACTTCCCCGCCCGGGAAGCCGCCACGGCCTTTGTCAAATCGTTGGCATCCTCCACCATGAGTTCCCCCACCGCGGGATGATAATTCCGGGCCAAATGCCAGCGTCCGGCCACGGCCTCTTTGTATTTTTTCCCGGCGCTGCGGGGAGAAGCCGCCGTATACGTTACTTCAAACCAGGGATGTCCAGCCAGGAGGGCTAGATACTGCTGCCCCACCATGCCCGTCGCTCCCAAAACGCCCACGGGTATCTTTGCCATGTTTCACCTCTTGAGGGGATTATATCTTTTTTGACGGGGCTGCGTCTATCATGCCGATGTTCTGCGCAAACGCACATTCTCGATGTCGTAGGTGAAAAGCTCCCGGATATCTTTGATGCCCAGGGCCATGAGCGCCATGCGATCTATACCTATCCCCCAGGCCGCCACCGGCACATTGACCCCCAGGCTCGCCGTTACTTCGGGCCGGAAGATGCCGGAACCGCCCAGCTCAAACCAGCCCAGCACCGGGTGGCGTATATGGACTTCCACAGAAGGCTCCGTGAAGGGGAAGTAGCCGGGGACGTACTTCACCTCTTTGGCCCCCGCCACCTCCACGGCGAACATCTCCAAAAAGCCCAATAGAGTACGCAGGTTCACCTCTTCCCCCAGAACGATCCCCTCGGTCTGGTAAAAATCGGAAAGATGGGTGGCGTCCACCTGATCGTAGCGGAAGCACCGGACAATGCCGAAGTATTTGCCGGGGATTTTCGCTTTGGGGAGCTGTTTTGCCGATAGCACCGTCCCCTGGCTGCGGAGGATGAGCCGCCGGGTGAATTCCCGGTCAAAATGATAGTTCCAGCCCCGGCTGCCGGTCTTGCCGCCGTTTTCATGGGCCGCCGCCACATTGGAAAGCCAGGGCTCCTCGATATTTTTAGCCTTTTCCGGGTTGGCAATGTGATAAACATCGTGAATATCCCGGGCGGAGTGGAACTGCGGCATAAAAAGAGCATCGGAATTCCAGAATTCGGTCTCCACCAGGGGGCCGTCGAACTCTTCAAAGCCCAAAGAGGCCAATTTATCCTTCACATCCTCAAGAAATTTGGCATATGGATTGGTGCGGCCCACCAAAAGCCGGGTTGGAGGCACGTTTACGTTGTAGGATCGGAAAGCTTTGCCCTTCCAGGCCCCGGTGGCCAGCATTTCCGCCGTCAAAGTCCCGATTTCCTCCCCGGTGATACCCGAAGATTGAAGCGCCGCCGCCAAAGCGTCCCGGTCGGCGGTGGGTTCCGCCCCCTGGCTAAAGCCAAAAAACACCGTCTCCCGGTCAAATTCCCGGAAGGCCGCATCCGCCGAGCCCCGCTTTTTGGCGATGGTTCCCATGATCTTTTTTTCATCATTTGAAAGGTCGGCGGCGGCCAAAAGCCCCCCGTCAACTGCGGCGGCCCGATCCAAAAGGCCCCGGATCAGGGCAAAATGTTCCGCTACAGGGCCTGTCTTCGGCCTTCCGTTCACCAAATCTGCCGGAGGAAGGGCCAAAACGACCCCTTTATTGCCGTCCATGGCAAAAAGCCCCTGTTTAGACAGGGCGCCAAAAGCGCTGCCCGCATCTTTTTGGTCAAGTTTTAATTCCGCCGCTATTTCGGGCAGTTTTAAGCCCGGTTTTACCCGGACAAACTCCAAAATTCGTTCTTCCGGGCTCCCTTTTTCCTTCCAGGCCCGCCCCAAATCGGTCAATTCGTAAAAAAGCCTGCTTTCCCGGCGAATTTCTGTAACAATTCCCTTGCCGGTAAGCCAGGAAAGGGCCTGATTCCCGTTCCCGCCCTTCAAGCCCAGGTCCGCCTCCACCTTTTCGATGGAAAGCTCATCCCCCTTTTTGTAGGCCAGGATGATCTTGACCTCCAGCGGATGCAGATTTTTTACCACATTTTGCATATCCATGATAATTGAGGATAGCAATTTTACAGGGCTGGGGCAAGCATAACCTAAAGGTTCATTTTCCCGGTTCCCCGGCCTTTACTCCACCCATGACGAAACAGGCGGCGAGCATACAAACAGCGCCGAAAATGAAAATCCCCGCGTATCCTCCAAGGTCAATGATTAAGCCCGTGACCGGAGGGGCAAGTATGGCGGCGCTCTGGCTAAAGGTATAGTACAGGCCGGTGTAAATTCCCATGGTGCCGAAACTGGCCATTTGCCAGAGCATGGGGAAGGAATTCACCACAATCCCGATCCAGACCGCCCCGTATAAAAACATCAACGCCAGAAAGAGCGCCAGAACGCTGCCGCCGCCCAAAAAGCCCGCCCCGGGTATCAGAAACATGATGAAGGCAAGCAGGGCAAGGCAGACCCTGATAAACTTGCGTCTGCCCAGCTTATGGGCAAAATAACCCGCCGGAACTGCCATAATAACGCTGGAAATGCCCGCTACTCCCTGGGCAAGAGCGGCGTTGCCCTCGGAAACACCCAGGACCTCCACCATATACAGGCCCAAAAAGGGCTTTGCCCCCTCATAAGCCATAAACCAGAGGAAAAGTGAGATGAGAATTCGCCTGACGCTTGTATCACCACTGGAAAAAACCTGCTTTATCGATGTAAAAACGGGAATTTTCTCTTCTTGCGGGGTATCTTCGGGCTTTTTTTCCCGTACAAAAAGCAGCAATACCAGAACGGCGACAAGAATACAGGCTGAAGCGATAATAAAGGGAAGCCCATGCGGCGGAAAACCATCCGGAAGCCCCTTGATGCCGATGAGCCGGGTCAATAGCAGGGTACTTACAATAAGGCCAAAACCGCCCATCATATTGATAACCCCGTTCGCCTCGGAACGGTAATCGCCGGGGATGGTATCGGGCATCAGGGCTACTATCGGCCCCCGGACCGGGGTTTTGAAGATATTAAATATGAAGATAATCCCCAAAAGGGCGATAAAAGAAAGCCCCGCCAGGGACGGAATCAGGCTGAACAGAATCGCCGAAATGGGCAGCATAACCACAATAAAGGGCATTCTGCGCCCGATTCTGGTCCTGGTCCGGTCCGACCAGATGGAAATTACCGGAATCAGCAGCAGTTGGAGGATATTATCCAGGGTCATTATTAACCCCACCGCCGCGTTGGAGTTTAAATAGCGCCGCAAAAACAGGGGGGTGTATGTGTCATACAGGGGGTCCATCAGCCCCATGGTAAAAAACCCGAAACCGATAAGGACCGTAAGCCCCATGTATTGACGGAAGCCTGTCTTTTTCTGTATATCCTGCATAGACCTGATATTATAAATGATAAAAATGCTTGTAACTACACGGGGGTGCCATACAAAGGCGCTGCATTGGCATCATAACAATCTAGCCCGCCTCCGGGTGAGGCGCTATGGCATTCCGTTTCCACCGGCCCGAAATAAGATACCCGATGATGACCAGCAGGACCCCCGCGCTGGCCGCGGGCGCCCCCATGCCCACCCCCAAAAGTTTCCAGTCCAGAATGACGCCGAAGATGTAACAGATCGGCACCCGCAGCAGGACCGCGGATAAAAGGTTACTGATCAGCGTAAACATGGTGTGGCCCCCGCCCATGAGGAATCCGTTGATGCAAAAAATAAAGGGGATAAAAAGAAAATCAAAACTGAAGGACCGCAGATAGGTAACGCCATTGTTTATCATCTCCGGATCGCTGCCGAAAATGCCCAAAATCTGCCGGGGGAAAAGCTGCACAAAAATAAAAAACAGGTAGGTAACGACCGCCGCAGAAATTGCGCCGATGCGGCAGGACTTCACCGCCCGGTCAAGACGCCCGGCGCCTATGTTCTGGGCCGCCATGGCGGAAACCGATGCGCTGATGGCCATGGCGGGCATAAAGGCAAAACTGTTAAATTTTCCCACCGCTCCCACCGCCGCAGATGCGCCCACCCCAAAAATATTGACAATGGCGGTGATGAACATAAACGAGATACTGGTAATGCTGTTCTGGACACAGGTGGGGAGGCCAATCTTGAAAATAAGGCGCAGTTGATCGGGATACAATTTGAATGACGATAAACGGAAATCAAACTGGAAATTACTGCGGATCATGTATATGATGCAGAGGATCATCGAAAGGCCCTGGGAGATCACCGTGGCCAGCGCCGCCCCAAAAGCGGCCCAGTGAAACACCGCCACAAAAAGAAGATCCAGAACCACATTGGTAATACAGGCGATAAGCACAAAGTAAAAGGGCTGTTTTGAATTGCCCATGCCCCGGAGAATTCCCGCCAAAGCATTGTAGCCGAAAATAAACACCACCCCGATAAGGGTAACGGTGAGGTAGCGGTCGCTTTCGGCAAAAGACTCCGGGGGCGTCCTGATAAGCCTCAGCACCGGCCCCTTGAGGATCAACATGACAACGGTGATAAGAACCGCCGCCCCCGCCAGCATCGTAATAATGGTAGCCGTTACCCGTTTAAGGGCCCCCTGGTTTCCCGATCCCACATACTGCCCGATAAGCACCGTGGCCCCCATGCAGAGGCCTATCACCGTGTTGGTCAGAATGAACGTTACCTGTCCGCCAATGTTGACCCCCGACATACTTTCGATGCCGGAGAAATTCCCCACGATGAGCATATCCGCCACATTGTAAAAAGACTGCACGATATTGGATGCCAAAAAAGGCAGCGCAAAGAGTATCAGCTTTCTTAAAACACTGCCCTGGGAAAGGTCGTTTTGTATTTTGTGCATTATGCCGACGTTATCATCGGGCGTACTCCGTAATCCTTGTCTCCCGGATCATCGTTACCTTGATGCGGCCCGGATAACGGAGGTCTGTTTCGATCTTTTTGGCGATGCCCTTGGCCAGATCCCTGGTTTGATCGTCGCTGACCGTTTCGTTGTTCACGAGGATACGGAGTTCACGGCCGGCCTGGATGGCGAAGGATTTGTCAACGCCGGTAAATCCATTGGCGATGCTTTCCAGATTTTCCAGCCGCTTGATGTAGTTATCCATGGTTTCACGGCGGGCGCCGGGCCGGGCTGCGGAGATGGCATCGGCAATTTGCACCAGCACGGATTCAATGCAGGTGGGCTCGATGTCGTTGTGATGGCTGCCGATGGCGTTGATGATCCGGGGGTCCTCGCCCATTTTCCGGGCCATGTCCATACCAATTTCGGCGTGGTTCAGGTCCGAATCGGATTCCACCCCCTTGCCTATGTCGTGGAGCAGGGCGGCCCGTTTGGCCAGGTCCCGGTTAACGCCGCCAATTTCGGCGGCCAGCATCCCGGCGATAACCGCCACTTCCCGGGAATGGTACAGCACATTTTGACCATAGCTCGTGCGGAAGTAGAGGCGGCCCAGTGAGCGGATGGCATCCTGTTTGATATTGTGGATCCCCAGGTCAAAGAGGACTTTTTCGCCCTCCTCGAAGATCTTCTGGGAAATTTCCTTGCTGACCTTGCTGACGATTTCCTCGATGCGGGCCGGGTGGATACGGCCGTCGGTGATGAGCTTTTCCAGGGCCACCTTGGCGATTTCCCGGCGCACCGGGTCAAAGCAGGAGATAACCACCGCCTCGGGGGTATCATCAATAATAATATCCACCCCGGTCAGGGTCTCCAGTGTGCGGATATTCCGGCCTTCCCGGCCTATGATCCGCCCCTTCATCTCGTCGTTGGGCAGCATCACGGTGGTAACCGTTACATCCCCGGTAACTTCCGTGGCAAGCCGCTGGATCGTGGTAACCAGAATGTCCCGGGCCTTCTTTTCGCCGGCCAGGGCTGCATCCTGCTCGATCTTGTTGATCAGGCCCACGGCATCGTGTTTTGCCTCGCTTTCCAGGTCCTGAATGATGAGGGCCTTAGCCTCTTCGGCGGAAAGTCCGGAAATTCGCTCCAGTTCAGCCCGGTAGCGCTCCTCTTCCTTGCCCAAAGCGGCTTCTCTATCCTGAAAAGCCCGCTCTTTATCGGCCAAAGCCTCTTCCGTCCGCTCAATTTGGGCGGTTTTCTTGTCTAAAGCCTCTTCTTTTTGAACAACACGGCGTTCATACCGCTGTAATTCAGCCCTTCGTTCCCGAGTTTCCTTTTCCTGCTGGCTTCGTTCACGGATAACTTGTTCTTTTGCCTCAAGAAGGACTTCCTTCTTCCTGGCTTCAGCTTCTTTTATCGCATCCTGTTTTATACGGTCGGCCCGCTGCTCCGATGCCGTAAGTTGGAATCTGGCATACAGCCATCTAAAAAACCAGCCTAAAGTTAACCCGACAAGAGGGAGGATTATCCAAAAGATCCAATCCATCGCTCTACCCCTTACCGTTATTTAGTAAAATTCACCCTAGTTTACCATAAAGAGGGGAGAAGTGTCAAGCGGCCTTTTTAGCCAAAATAGAACCGTTCCCTTTAGATCAGTCTCCGGGTGGGGAGCGGGGCCGGGCTGGCAATTTGTGCTGAATACTTGAGGTTTCGCTAAAGGCATGGTAATATAGTACTAATGGCTTTCATTAAGAAGGCAAAACTTCAGTAATAAGGAGAAAAGTATGCGTATTTTTGATAAACTGCCTAACAGCAGCACAAAAAATATAGTATCCCTCCCGCACACCCCCACCATCCCTCCACACACTTCCCCTTCCGTGCCCCCCCCCACACGCCTTTTCCTCTCTTCATTCCCCTTCCTACCCACCTCCACCA
>BNUV01000040.1 GCA_025997615.1 Spirochaetia bacterium | reverse complement strand
GATCCCTTCGAGGCCTTTCTGAAGGAAACGAGTGACGGGGGGTTTGATGCGAAGATAGCCAGTGGCGGCGGCCGTATGTGGATCACCATGGACCGCTACGGGGCGGACTGGAGCATGGTGGAACGGGGCTGGAATGTTCATGTCCACGGCGAGGGCCGCCAATTTGCCAATGCCCGCGAAGCGGTGGAAACGTACCGTAAGGAGATCCCCGGCATCATTGACCAGGACTTAAAAGAATTTGTCGTTGCCGAAAACGGTAAACCCGTCGGCGCTGTCGAAGACGGCGACTCGGTGGTGTATTTTAACTTCCGGGGAGACCGGGCTTTGGAAATTACTGCTGCTTTTGAAGAGGACAAGTTTGATAAATTTGACCGGGGGCGGCGGCCTAAGGTTTGTTATGCGGGGATGATGGAATACGACGGCGACTTGCACGTTCCCGCCCGTTACCTCGTGAGCCCCCCTTCTATCGACAAAACCATGGGCGAGTATCTGGCCGCTGCCGGCGTTCGGACGCTGGCGATTTCGGAAACGCAAAAGTACGGCCATGTAACGTATTTTTTCAACGGCAACCGCACGGGGAAATTCGACGAGAAGCTCGAAACCTTCATGGAAATAAAAAGCGATGTGCTTCCCTTTGAACAGCGGCCCTGGATGAAGTGCGCTGAGATCACCGATGAAATCTTAAAGGCGATTCCTTCGGGCAAGTACGATTTTATCCGCCTCAACTTTCCCAACGGCGACATGGTGGGGCATACGGGAATTTATCAGGCGGTGGTTTGTTCCATGGAGGCGATGGATTTACAGCTGGGCCGCATTGCCAAAGCGGTGGAAGAAGCGGGGGGCGTTTTGATCCTCACGGCGGATCACGGCAACAGCGATGATATGTTTGAACACGACAAAAAAACCGGCGCCGTAAGCCGGAAACAGGATGGTACGCCCAAGGCAAAAACCAGCCACAGCCTGAACCCGGTGCCCTGCGTGATTTACGATCCCGCCTGTCAGGGGGAATATCCCCACAAACCGGGCGAAGGGGACCTTAACGAAGGTTTGGGGATCAGCTCCATCGCCGCTACCTGTATTCAGCTCCTGGGTTACATACCCCCGGCGGATTACGACAAAAGCGTATTGAAACTGTAAACAGCGCGTTGTAAATGCAGCACTACGCCGGGAATGACTATCCCCGGCGTGGCGCTGTATTACTTATTCATCCACACGGTCATTTCCCCAATCAGGCGGTTCGCCCAGGCGTAGTAGGGGACGAGCTTCAATTCCTTTTCCTCATAGACGGCTTCCCCTGCTTCAAGGGGCCGGTAGAGAGAATCATCGCTCCAGTCTTTTTCCTTTTTGCCCTTAAACGAAATAACCGTTACCCCTTCAAGGAGATTTTTTTCAAACTTGAATTGCACATTTCCCGGTTTTCCCGCGTGGAGTTTAAAAAGTTCTTTTCCGTTATCCGCCTCTTCAAGGCAATAAACCACGGGCCCCCGCATAACGGCGACCTTGCCGCTGTTTTCCCGCACTTTTGGATTGGTCTCGACAAAGGAAACGGGCATATCGAAACGGAGTTCCAGCTTATCCCCTGTTTTCCATTCACGGTCAATAAGGGCATAACCATCTTCGTTTTTATATTCAACAGCGCCGCTGTTAAGCGTCAGATTAAAGTGATTACACCAGCCGGGGATGCGGAGGCCATAACGGAATTTCACCGCACCGGCTGTCTTGAAAGAAATATTCACGGTATCTTCCCAGGGGTAGCTGGTTTCAATCTTAACGCCGATTTCATTACCGGCAATTTTTACCTTTGTATCGCTGCCGATAAAAAGATGGGTGTAAAGGGCGCTTGCATTGGACGAATGAACATAACTACCCAGCGAAGAAAGGATGCGGGCCAGATTGGGCGGACAGCAGGCACAGGCAAACCACTTCTGCCGCTGATTTTTGACATGGTGCATACGCCGGTCTTTGAGACACGCCTCGGGGAGAACCTCCAGAGGGTTGACATAGAAAAACGCTTTGCCGTCCAGATCCATACCGCTGATGATGCCGTTGTAAAGTGTCTTCTCAAGCACATCGCCATACATTGAGCGGGGGCTCACGGAAGCCATGCGGCGTGCAAAAAAAGCCAGACCGATGGCGGCGCAGGTTTCCGCATAAACTGTATCGTTGGGAAGATCGTAATCGTAGGAAAAAGCTTCGCCGTAGGCCGATTGCCCGATGGCTCCGGTGATATACATTTGCCGATTTACAATATTATCCCAAAGATCGTTACAGGCCTTCATCAGTTCTTCATCCCCGGTGATGCGGGCGCTGTCTGCCATGCCGGAATAAAGGTATACCGCCCGCACTGCATGGCCTTCGGCGATGTGCTGTTCCCGCACCGGTTTTCCCGCCTGATAATACTGGTACTGAAGGTAGCTATCCTTCCAGTAAAAATTATTCTGATTTTTTTTCGTCTCTTCCTCGAAATAGAGCGGCTTCTGTCCCCGCTGATCGATAAAGTATTGTGCCAGTTTTAAATGTTTCTCGTCTTTGGTGATGGCATAAAGCCGGAACAAAGCCATCTCGGCAATTTCATGGCCGGGGTATCCGCGGAGCTTCCCCTCCCCGGGGCCTATGTGTGCGGCTATGCAATCCGCATAACGGATCAGTGCATCCAGAAGTTTCCGTTTTCCCGTAGCTTCAAAATAAGCAACGGCGGCTTCAAGAAAATGCCCAAAACAATAAAGCTCGTGGTTATCTTTTAAGTTGGTAAAACGTTTATCAAGGCCGTTGACAATATAGTAGGTATCAAGATAGCCGTCCGTCTGCTGGGCATTGCAGATTATGTCGATGGAATCGTCGAGGTTTTTTTCCAGCGCCGGATCGGGATGCCAAACAAGGGAATATGCGGCCGCTTCAATCCACTTGGCAAAATCACTGTCCTGAAACACCATACCGCCAAAACCTATATCCCGGGGCACCCCGTAATCAAGCTCCGGATGGGTCAGCTCCGCCGCCAGCTTAAAATTCCTTATGCAATAGCTGGGTTCCGCCCCGCTGATACGGTCGTTAAGGGCCTCCCACTGGTAGGGAATCACCTGGGTCCGGACCCGTTCCATGAAGGGCCCCCAGAAGGTGTCGTTAATTGTTATCGATTTGAGATTTACAAATTCCGTCTGTGTTGACTGGTTCATAATAGCCTCCAATATCATCAATACTAGTCTTTTAACCCGGTAAGCACAATTCCCTTGACAAAGGCGTTCTGGGCCGCCTTTCGCAGATACACCGGCATCCCCCTGATGCGGTACATAAGCATTGTCCGCATTTCCAACGCGAAGAAACTGCTCCTGGGCACCACCGCAGGAATAAAAGAAATTGCCTGGCAGGTTGGCTTTGAAGATGAAAAAACTTTTATGAAACGTTTTAAGCAGCTTGAAGATATTACCCCCAGCACTTACCGGAACGCCTTTAACCGGGCAAAGATTGTCAACTAACCGGGAAATACACCGTATAAGGATCGTACCCGATTTGATAGAGGGGAACCATACGGATATTTTTCGCCTGTCCTGAAGTCTTAAAGGTATTCATCCACATACCCCATTCCCGTTCGTTGTCATGGACGATAAATTTTTCGGGGCTTGAAATATCCCCTTCAAGGCGTATCTCCTCATCGCAGAGCCCCGCCAAAACCACGGGGCCGTAGAGGAAAGCCGCCGTGTCGGGCCTGTCGGGAAGAGGCCAGGCGCTGATGCCCTTTTTAAACTCGAGTATGACCGTATCTTTGCTCCAGTTCCGTTCTATGGATATCCATCCATCGGTTTTTTTGCAAGCCTGTTTTTCACCGTTGATGTACAGTACCGGTTCTCCTTTTATCCAGAAGGGAATGCGGACCTTTAGCTCAAAAGAAACCTCTTTTCCCGTCACTATCTCAAGCACGGTTCTCTGGGTATCCGGGTTATGCGGGTAAGCGCCCGTAACGTTGTTGATCTGCTGTATACCGGTGACCGATCCGGTAAAATGTTCATGACCGCTTAGGCTGTCTATCCATTGCCGTACCTCCAGCTCTGTGCCGCGGATGCTGGTCGTCAGCGATGAATCAAAGAACTGACAAACCGCCAGGCCTTCATCTTCACCGATAAGGTAATATATGCCGCGATCAAAAGAAGCGTTTGCCTGTACCAGCGTTCCGTGACAGCAGAAAAAATCTTCGGTCTCGCTGCTCCAGCCTTTGCGGCCGCCGGATCTGAGGGGAAGAAAATATGTGAGCAATCCCTGGTCCGGATGGGGGGAAGTGACGCCATGGGTAAAATGTCCCTGCCAATACCCCTGGGCAAGAATACCGTTGTAGAGATTCTGCTCCCAATAATCGGCATACTGTTTTTCCCCGGTTACCCTGATAAGGAAATCCGCCAGGCGCATCATATTGTACACGGCGCAGTGTTCCTGATTCTTGTCCCCCAGCCGGGCGGCAAGCTCCATCTTCGGTGTCCACACTTCCCCAGAGGTCTGCCCGCCGGTGGCGTATTGGCCCCGGAGGCTCACCGCATGTTTCCAGTAGGCCTTGACGATGTTAAGCCATTTTTCTTCCCCCGTTACTTCATAAGCCGTAGCAGCGCCGAGGACCTCGGGGATAGTAGTGTTAGCGTGCATATTAGTCAGCACATCCCTGTCCGCCAGCAGCGGATCGAAAAGCCGTCCCCGGTAGTAACGTTCCATCAATGTAAGATAATCTTTCTCTTTGGTAACACCGTACAGCAGCGCCCAGATTTCCAACATACCGCCGGTTTCCACATCCAGAATAGTATCCATTTGTTCACGGCTCCATTTTGCCGTCCAGCGGAGGAACCAGCGCGCCCAATTTTTGGCGATCTTCAGGGCTTCGTCGTTTTGTGCAAAGAGGTACATATCCAAAAGGCCCATGAATGTTTTATGGATCGTGTAGTGGGGCGCCCATACCCGTTGACCTGCGGCAATGCGTTCAAGGTATTTTTCCGGAATGGAAGCGGCCCATTCACCGCCGTTTGCCTCCTGGCAGCGCCCCAGTTCCGTCACGATAGCATCGGCCCTGGCCTTTATTTCCATATCGCCCGTGGAGGCATAATGCATGGCCGCCGCCGAAAGCCAGTGTCCGGTAAAGTGGCCCCGGAGCTGGCAGCCGGGATCTTCCCAGCCGCCATGCCGCTTAAAGCCTGAACCGGAAAAAGGATCGTCCAGTATCGCCTCACTGCGATAGTTAAGAAGCAAAGCGTTACTGTCCAGAGACATCATGTAACGTAAATTGGCCTGCCTTTTGGCGGCAATAAGCCTGTCAGTTATTTCTACCCGGGAACGTTTGACTTCATAAAAACGCATGGGAACCTCCGTTATAAAAAGGATAGGCCCTGCGGTAATACTGCGCAACCCGCGGAACAATAGTATAGGTGGAAAAAATCTATTACGGCGCGGCGTTAGAAAACTCATCTTTTTTCCCCCCGCATCCTCCCCTGCCCTTCCAGCACTTCCCCGAGGGGCAGCGGATCCATGATGACCGGAATGCAGGGCTTGCCGGCGGTATCGACAATGGAGAGGCCGCCGTTGCCTATGGCCCGGGCGGCTTCTTTGATGGGGAAAATACCTGAGGATAAATATTGGGTGATCACCGGGGCCAGGGTGGAGACGGCGGTGTCTACCGCTTCGGCGTAAATTTCCGGGAAGGACAGCCTAAGCCCGGCGCCTCCGCCTGAGGGGTGAAACCAGGGCTTTTTTTCGAGGTTGAGGTAGTCGATTTCATTGGGGAGATTTTCGGGGTAGAGGCAGGAAAGGGCGGCCTCGCTGAGGGGCTTGGGCTGCCCGGTATTTGCTGCGGCGTTTGTCACGGCAGATGCCGCGGGATCGGTGACACGGTAAAAAACGGCGCAATCATAAAAGGCGTTTTCTATACGCTGATTTATTTTTCCGTCCCTGGCGGTCCGTTCGGGAAAAGACCGGACAAGGGAGTCGGCGATTAATTCCTTAAGTCCCAGGGGCGGTTTTTCGCAGGTCCGGGCCAGGATGGCGGTTTGATCCCAGGAGAAAATTCCCCCGCCCCGGAGTTTTTCCCACATCAGCGTATCGAGGATCCGTTCAAAAAAAGTGTGGAGCCGGGGCGACGGGCCGGTTTTGTAGACAATGTAGGGGTGGGCGGCCCGGTCCAAAAGGGCGTGGGTCATAAAGCCCAGCGCATAGGCCCCCAGGGCGTTGATACCCTGTTCCGGGAGGGCCCTTTGGAGAAGGGCGGCGGTAAAAACACCGTAGCCCCGGCGGTGGAGCAGGCTGCCGTACTCCAGGGCCACGGGGCGGGTGGTACGACTATGGTAAAAAATATCCGGCCCCTGGCAGCCCAGAGAAAAGGCGGTTTTATAGGTATCCTGTACCTTCTCCAGGGCTTTATCAGCAATAATCCCGAAATTCCTGCCGAGCCGGCGGTGGAGGCCTGCGATAACATCTTCCCCAAAAAGGGTATGCAAAATCTGGGAGGGCATATCATCATGTTGACAGGTTCCAATCTTTTGTACTAGAATAAGGATGAGTTTGATTTTATTCGGGCAATAGCGCAGTTGGTTTAGCGTACAAGTCTGGGGGACTTGGGGTCCCCGGTTCAAATCCGGGTTGCCCGAATGGAGAGGGATTTGTATCCCTTGGTTAAGAGGGTCTAAGTCCTTATAGGATAAGGACTTAGACCCTCTTGCTTATAGTCGGGAACAAGGCAATCATGCCAAAGGATTGATTTTTCCACTTAAATGGGCTATCTTTAGCTTTCAGTGTAATGAATAAATTATCTTCCGATCTGTGGCTCGGACTCGATGTAGGTTCCACCACGGCAAAGATCGTTGTCCTGGAAAGCGGCGGGGGGGAAGTTCTTTTTTCCCGCTATGTCCGCCATAATGCACGGCAAACCGAAACGGCGGCCGCCCTCCTAACGGAAGTTTTTTCCCTCTATCCCCATGCGGTCTTCCGGGCGGCGGTCTGCGGCTCCGGCGGCAAAAGTATAGCCGGCCTCATTCACGCGGCCTATATTCAGGAAGTGGTGGCAAACTCACTGGCCGTAAAGGCTTTTTATCCCCGGACACGGGTCGCCATTGAGTTAGGTGGTCAGGACGCAAAGATCGTTTTTTTCTACCATGATCAAGCTTCGGGCCGCCTTGTAGCTTCTGATATGCGGATGAACGGAAGCTGCGCCGGCGGAACAGGGGCCTTTATCGACGAGGTGGCGCAGCTTTTAAAAATTCCGGTGGAGGATTTTGAGGCCGCCGCCAACCGGGGAACACACGTCTATGATATTTCAGGCCGTTGCGGGGTCTTCGCCAAGACCGACATTCAGCCGCTCCTGAATCAGGGAATCTCGCGGGAAGATATAGCCCTGTCCACCTTTCATGCCGTGGCCAAACAGACCATCGGAGGGCTGGCCCAGGGGCTGGAGTTAAAGCCTCCGATTATTTTTGAAGGCGGCCCCCTGACCTTTAACCAGAGCCTCATCCGCGTGTTTGCCGAACGCCTCGGTCTTTCGGAAGATGATATCATCCGGCCGGCAAAGCCGGAAATCATTGTTGCCCACGGGGCCGCCCTTTCTCTGGGCGAAATATTTGCCGATTACCCCAATGATTTTGTTCCCTCCCAGGCGCTGGAAGCCCTGGCCGTCTATCGGGAACAGATCTCCGCAGAGGCTTCGGGAGCGGGGAAAAATTACTTTGTTTCCGCTGCGGATAAAGAAGCTTTTTTTGCCCGTCACAAATCCGCTCCCGAACCTGAGCTTTCCGCAAAGGGCGGCGGAACGTTGTGCAACGTTCCGTTGCACGTTTTCCTGGGCATAGATGCGGGTTCCACCACCACAAAGTTTGTCCTTCTGGATGAAGATGAAAATGTGGTAGACCGTTTTTATACAGCCAACAACGGCGAGCCCCTTCGGGTTATCCGCCGGGCGTTGATAGACCTCCGCGAAAAGTACCGCGCCAGGGGCATAGCTCTGGACATCATCGCGGCGGGTACAACGGGTTACGGTGAAATGCTTTTTGCCAAAGCTCTGGGAGCGGATTATCACACCGTGGAAACCGTTTCCCATGCGGCGGCGGCCCTTAAATATGTACCGGGGGCAAGTTTTATTCTGGACATCGGGGGCCAGGATATGAAGGCCATCAGCATAAACCGTGACATAGTTACGGGCATAACGCTGAACGAAGCCTGTTCCGCCGGCTGCGGATCTTTTCTGGAAAATTTCGCCAAGTCCCTTGATATTCCCGTGGAGAAAATTGCCGAGGCCGCCTTCAACGCGAAGAACCCCGCGGAGCTGGGAAGCCGCTGCACGGTTTTTATGAATAGCTGCATCATCAGCGAACAGAAAAACGGAAAACAGCCCGATGATATTATGGCCGGTTTGTGCCGCTCCATCGTGGAAAATATTTTTACCAAGGTCGTGCGCATATCAAATTTCTCCAGCCTCGGCGACAAAATTGTTGTCCAGGGCGGGACGTTTAAAAACGACGCCGTGCTCCGCGCCATGGAACAATACACGGGAAAAACCGTTATCCGCGCGCCTTATCCCGGGGAAATGGGAGCCATAGGCATCGCCCTTCTTACAAAAAAACATATTGAAGAAAACGGCGCCCGGAGCGCGGCAGGTCAGGGCGCGGCAGCCCAAGGCTGCTTCCGTTCCCGTTTTATCGGCCTTGATGCCATGGATGATTTTAGCTACACACAAAAATCAAAATACGTCTGTCCGTTTTGCAGCAACAACTGTAACCGTACGCTCATCACTTTTTCCAGCGGTGAAACCTACGTTACGGGGAACCGCTGCGAACGGGGCGAAATACTGGGCGAGGCCCATGATGAGGCAGTCCGCGAAAAAGTAGCCAGGGCTAATTCAAAACTGGACGCCGTTCCCGATCTGATGAAACTGCGGGAAAAACTTCTGCTGCGGGATTATTCTTTTACTCAAGTTGGTCCTGCAAAGGATATCACCATAGGTCTGCCGCGCTGCCTTGAATTCTGGAACAGTATGCCCTTTTGGACTACCTTCTGGCACGCCCTGGGTTTCAGGACGCAGATCTCCCGGCCCAGTTCACGGGCCCTTTTTGAACGCGGCCTTCCCTATGTCGCATCGGACACGGTCTGCTTTCCCGCCAAACTCGTTCACGGCCATATCCGCGATCTTGTTGACAAAAAAGTGGATCGTATTTTTTTACCCATGATAATCCGTATGCCCTCGGAGAACACCGAACCCTTAAGCGATTACGTCTGCGCCGTGGTAAAAGGCTATCCCCTGGTTATAAAATATTCCGATGATCCCGAGCGCCGGTGGAATACGCCGCTGGACACGCCTATTTTCCACTGGTTCAAACGGAAAGACCGGAACCGCCAGATAACCGGCTTCATTGCCGCCGCCTTTGGCATCCGCGCCGATGTGGTGGCCGGCGCCATTGAGGAAGCCGACAAAGCCCAGGCAGCTTTTCACAAAGAGCTCTGCGCCGAAGCCGACCGAGTGATCGCGGATACCGAAAAAAAAGGCGGTTTTGCGGTTGTTTTGGCGGGCAGGCCCTATCACAACGATGAGCTTGTAAATCACGATCTGTCGCGTCATTTTACACGGCTCGGAATTCCGGTCCTTACGGTGGATTCTCTGCCCGGTCTCCATTCGGTGGATCTGGGCCGCACCCGTATCGAAATTACCAACAACTTCCACACCCGTATGCTCTCCGGTGCAATATGCGCGGCAAGAACACCGTGCCTGGAATATGTGCAAATCGTCAGCTTCGGCTGCGGCCACGACGCTATTCTTGCCGATGAAGTGATACGGCTGATGAACGAAATCTCCGGTAAATCGCCCCTCATTCTGAAACTTGATGAAGGCGATGCTGCGGGGCCGCTGAACATCAGAATAAAATCTTTTATCGAAACAATAAAAACCCGCCGCACCAAAGAAATATCCACGCCCCTGTCCGGCCTGGAAGACCCCTACCCTGTCAAGTTCAAAAAGATTGACTGGAAAAACAAAACCCTGCTCGTACCCAACGTGTCCGCCGCCTTCTGCAAAATAATCAGCGCAGCCATTGGACGGCAGGGCTTTAAGGTCCAGCCCCTGCCCCTCGGCGGGCGGGATGCCATTAAGCTGGGCAAAAAATATGTGCATAACGATATTTGTTTCCCCGCCCAGATGAACATAGGCGAAGGGCTTTCGGTTCTGGAAAGCGGCCAGTACGATCCTGATAACGTGGTCATCGCCCTGGCAAAATACCAGTGCGACTGCCGTCTGGCCCATTACGCCAGTCTTGCCCGCCGTGCACTGGACGAAGCCGGTTTCACCAAAGTTCCCATCGTCACCACGGACAAGCTGGACTCCAAGGATATGTACCCCGGTTTTAAGCTGGGCATGGCCTTTGAAATGCGGATGCTCTGGGGCATCATTATTATAGATATACTGGAAGATCTTTTGCGCAGAATACGGCCCTACGAAATTAACGCCGGTGAAACAGAGCGTATTTTTTCAGACACCGTAGACAAGGTGGCCGGGGCGCTCCAGAGGCGCGGCATACACGGAGCCGTAAAAGCTTACCGTGAAGGTGTGGAAAAAATCTGCCAGGTGCCCTACGACAGGAGTGGGCGCAAACCACGGATCTTTATCATCGGCGAATACCTTTTAAATTATCACCCGGGATCCAATTTCTATATTGAAGATTATCTTGAAAAACACAACATGGAAGTAATTCTTCCCCGGATGATCGATGTTTTTCGCCGCGACTTTTTACGAAAGATTTCGGAAATCCAGGACTTTGGAGTGAGCTATCCCTTCGGCGAAACCATTACCACCTACATTGGCGAAGGGCTGTTCGACTTCGCCATCGACAAGCTGGAAAAAACCGCTCTGCGCCACCCCCTCTACGAACCCTGCACACGGCTGCCCGCCATAGCCGAAGAAACCGATCACATTATGCACCGCACCTTTACCTCCGGCGAAGGCTGGCTTATCCCCGGTGAAATCCTGCACTATGCCGCCCGGGGCGTTCACTCCTTCGCCATCCTGCAGCCCTTCGGGTGTCTGCCAAACCACATCTGCGGCCGCGGTGTTGTAAAACGCCTGAAAGAAGAATACCCGAACATCCAGATACTGCCCCTCGACTACGATCCCGACACCAGTTTCGCCAACATCGAGAACCGCCTCCAGATGCTGATAATGAACGCCCGTGAAATGGAAAAGCTTGGGCAGAGTCCGGATGGAGAAGCAAGAGCCCGCTAGCACGGGGGAGGGGCTGGCAAAAATAGCTGGTGGAAACGGGCTAGCATTTCGTATTTACAAAATCCCTAATATCTATTGCATATTGAATGGCCTTGTTCGAATCTTCGGCGGTAATTTCCAACTCATCGGGGTAACGAGGATGAACTGAATAACGGTTAAGCACACTGCATTGTGGCAATATTGACGCAAAAGAAATATCGACAGTTTCACACTGTTTAAGAATTATTTTCAGATCATGTATCTTTTCAAATTCCACATCTTTTTGAAACAGGAAACCTTTGAGATTCTTTTCGGCCGATTGTTGACAGTGAAAGCAGATAATTCCTTCAGGACGCGGATAGTGCATTGTTGCAAGATATTCGGCTGACTTTAAATCTTCTCCTGCAATAAAAAACCACTGTGCTAACTCGGTTGCTTTATCCATAAATTTTCATTCCTTTGGTTGTTACCACTTTTTCGATTGTTGTTACTCCGGTAGCACGGTCAAGGAATTTATCCTTTTTATGCACCAGTAAATCTATTGCCCGATTTTGGTTTCCATAAATTGCAAGCCCTATTGCGTCCATCGCCTCAAGCTCACGCATCGGCGCATCATTCTTCAATACCACATACAAATCAAAGTCTGAATTTTTGTGCGGCGTGCCATAGGCATAGGAACCAAAAAGATATATCTGCTCAACAGGAACAGTTGCAACTATTATCTTTGTAAGTGCATCAAGTTCATGCTGGATAGCATCTATATTATTCATCTTAATACCGCCTTTCGACATACATTACGGATAAACCATCCGATGAGGATACCGTTCTGGACACAGTTTAGTTTATAGCAAACTTGCCAAAAATGAAATAGAGCGAATTGAGGCAAATGGGACCAAGCCAGGCGTATTGTTTTTGTCTCTTTTCCATGCTAGATTGGGTGAATGACGGGTTTTTTCGGGGCCGGTAAACGCTTTTTTGCCCTTTTTGTGCTCTTTTTTGTTCTGAGCCTCCGGGGTTTTGCCTCCCCCCTCGTCATGGTTTCCTCAGGCGTTGATACGCTGGAGGATCTCCGGTTTATCATGCGGGAAGCGGGCTTGAGTTTCACCTCCCTTACCCCGCCTTTTTCCCGGGACGAGGTTCTCCTCATGCTGGAAAATGTTGATGAGGCCGCTCTTTCCGCTCCGGCGCAGGAAGCCCGGCGGCGTATTGGGGATGCGCTCGATCCCCGGCTTCTTTACCGCGACGGTACTCTGGGCCTGGATGCCCATGCAAAGCTTACCCTGGAAGGCCGTCTCCGCTCCAACACAGACCTTCCCTGGATAGGAGATGGCACGGCGGCGGATGCATCGATGCCGGCGGCGGTTCCGGCCTTTTCCCTCCCCCTGTCATTTTATTTTGCCGATGTCCTCCAGATATATTTTGAACCCGCCCTGGGGGTCGATCCCTTCTTTCATGAAAACGACGGCCGCCACTGGACCGCCAATGTTCCCTGGGAGGCCCAGCGTTTCGATCTGAATATGCCCTTCCGCACCTTTGCCGCCCTGGGGGGCCCGTGGTGGAATTTTCAAATAGGCCGGGACAAGCTTTCCTTCGGCTCCGGAAGAACGGGAAATTTGGCGATTTCCGATACCCCGGATTATTATGATTTTGCCCGCGTCTCCCTTTTTAGTTCCGCCTTCAAATATTCCTTTCTCGCGGTCCAGCTTCCCCTGGACTCCGGCGGTGATAATTTTTTTGCCTCCGGATACGGGCCACTTGATGATGATGAGCTTAAATCAACAACCAACCGTTATCTGTATCTCCACCGTCTGGATTTCCGGTTTTTCAAAAAGCTTTCTCTGGGTTTAAGCGAAGGGATCATGGTGGGGAATTCTCCGGTGGAACTCCGTTACCTGAACCCGCTGATGGTGTTTCATTCCTTTTTTGCCTGGAACGACTATCCCCATTGGACAGCAAAAAATGGCTATGAAGGCGATATGGCAGGCTCTCTTTTTTCGCTGGATATTGAATGGGCGATCCTGCCATCGCTGGCCCTTTACGGCCAACTGGTGATGAACGAATTTAATACCTCCTATGAACAGGAAAATTTTCCTGACAAACTTCCGCCCAACGGGATGGGTTATCTGGGTGGAATCGAGTACAGCCGCAGCATAGGCCCATGGAGCGCAATTTTTTATGGGGAAGTTCTCTATACCGATCCCTATCTGTATATGCTCTCAAGCCCTTTTGCCAGTTTTATCTCCATGCGGCGGCTTTCCGATGTCGGTTCCAAGGATAGTCGGCGTTTCCAATGGATAGGACATCCTCTGGGCCGGGATGTTTTGCTCTTTGCCCTGGGGGCAGATCTTCGCGGGGGAAAGCTCCGGTTCCGGGGGGAATTGTCGGCGGCTATTCACGGGGAACATGATATACATTGGGATTGGGAAAAAAGCCCCGATGCGGTGGGCCAACGGAGCCCCAGCGGCAAGGCGGAAACCCGGTATACCGCTCTCCTGGAAGCCCAATGGCAGGTTTTTTCACTGCTGCGCTTATCCGCATCCGCCGGAGGAATCCTGGCCCTTGATGCGGATCATGAATTGGGAAAACAGGAATACGGCGGGGAATTAACCTTGAAAGCCGCCTTCATTTATTAGTAACTTGTATTGGGGGGAAATATGCGAAATAGGTTTATGAAACGCCTGAGCGTTATTGCGCTGGCAATGCTTTTCTTTTGGGGGACGCTGGGGGGAATAAACGCCCAGGTTTTGCACGATCCCAACGATCCTCTTTACCGGGATATTGACCGCTGGGCGGCCCAGGGCCGTTTTACCAGTACCCTGCCTTTTGTCCGCCCCTATCCGGCGCAGCTTCTGGAAACCTTACTGGAAGAGGTTATCAGCCGGGGAAACGGAGCGGATCAGGCGAAGGCGGCAGCCTACAAAAAAGCTATCGCCACCCCTGAACGGTTCATCCATGCCGGCGCCCGGGGCAGCATCGAAGGGCAAAACGGCGAGAAAGCCATGGAAGTGGCTCTCTTTGCTGACGGGATCATCCGCCCCCTCCCCCTCTTAGGGATGAGCTATTCCTATTTTCTTTACGGCGCCACCAAAGAACCGGGGGACGAGTACACGGTCCCCGGCAGCTATTCGCCCTATCCCGATATGGTATCCGATCAGGCAAACATCGGCCCCTTCAACTTTATGCACAACTGGACTTCCGCAATAGCGGTGGGCACCGGGGATATTTATTTTCAGGCCGGACTCAACCGTACCTCTTTCGGTCCCTTTTATGAAAACAGCGTGGTGATAGGTCCCCAGGCGGCGCGGGCGGGCCACTTCGGCGTAAATTTCCGGCAGCCCAAATGGTCTTTCGAAATATTGCTTTTGGCCCTTACCGCTTCGGATAACTTGGGACAGGGAATGTATCCCAATAAATATATGTTTCTCCACAGCCTTAACTTCAGGCCCATCCCTTCTCTGGAGCTGAGTTTTGTCGAATCCGTGATCTGGGGCGAGCGCCTTGACTTGCTCTACCTGATTCCCTTCAATAACCTTTTCGCCTCCCAGTCCATGGGTGATTTTGGAGATAATTCCATCATGGGTTTTAACGTTCGCTGGGCGGCATTCCAGGACACCCTGCTCCTGCTCCAGGTCTATGTAGACGACTTTCATGTCAACGATATGATCCGCCTGAAACTCAACACCAAATACAAGCTTGCCGCCGAAGCGGGCTTTACCTGGAGCCCCCAAAAATCGCCCCTCCTTTCCCTGTCCGCCGATTATTCGCTGGTCTTCCCTTATATGTACACCCACATCACCAGTCCCTATGAGGATCGCTATGGGTTTAAGGATGATGGCTCTGATGCCGGTCCCGCTGCGGTGAACTACGTCAACTACGCCCACATGGGCCGGAACCTGGGGCCCGATCTCCAGCCTAACTCAGACCGCATTTCCCTGCGGACCCGCTGGCAGGCCTTGCCCGGTTTGGAAGTCTCCGGTTCCGCTTACTTGACCCGCCACGGCAATCCTTCCGCCGGCGTAGACGACATGGATTACGGTCGGCACGACGGCTCCATCTTTGATGACGGTAACCGGGATAAGGACCCCTATGACAACAACTACCGGTATCTGCATTTTTTAACCCAAGATGTCATTGACACGCGGCTCGGCGCAGGAATAGGCCTCGGCTGGACCCTTCCCGTTTCATTTGGGGAATTTACCTTCTCCGCCGGATATGTGCTGGAATACGGCTGGAACCGGGGTTTTGATACAAGCGATGACAGCTTTGTCCACTACTGGAGTTTAGGCGGTGGTTTCAGGTGGTAGGGGTTAATGCCCGGCCAAGCGGGCTTTCCGTGCTATTTTAAGGATCGTTATTCCGCAGCCGCCCAGATAAAAGAAAAAGTTAAAACCGATAACGACTATCATCCCCTTCCAAAGATGGCAAAAAAGCAGGGCGGGGACGAGGAAGCCGGTAATACCGGTATTTTCCGCCAGCATCCGCTCGAAAGAAACCGATTCGTGGGCGCTTTGGCCTTCAATGTTTTTGTAAATCTGATACGCCACCCGGGTCAAAAGATTTGCCGAAGCGGTTATGCCGGTAAAAATAAAAACGGGCCACCAACCGGTTTTAAGATAATAGTAAACCCCGGTGGCAATAAATATGGAAGTGTAGGCCACGAAGCCCATCACCGCATCGGCCCAGCCCCCCCAGGGCCCCGCCGTGCCGGTAACCCGGGCGATGTTTCCATCCACGCAGTCCAGAATGGAAAAAACAAAAAATGCCAGAATTCCCCAGAGCGGAAAAAAGAAACCTTCAAGTGAAAAAAGAATTCCCCCGGCTATGCTAAAGATCACCGAAATATAGGACACGGTATTGGCTCTGAGCCGCAGTTTCAGGGCCAGCCAGGTAAGCGGAAAAGACAGGTACCGAAGGACAAAGCGGGTCCAGAAGCCGTCCGCCGCCCTTTTTTCCGGGGTAATTGAATTAGTAATATCCTTCAGGGAGTATCCCATACCTTCTTTTTATTATATAGTATAAGTATGACTGTTGTCCATGTGCTGGAACCCTTTGCTTCAGGCGTAACCACTGCAGTGGAAAGCATAACGAAACAACTGCCCGCCTTAAAGCATATCGTAGTCCATGGTTCCCGGATGTGGGTGGACGACATTGAACGGGTCAAAGGCAGGTTTCCGCCCGGTGTGGAATTTATTCCCTGGACAGCGGCGGGCCGGGAGATCAGCCCCGTGAAGGATCTCCGGGCGCTGGCGCAGCTCCGGCGGATCCTCAAGCCCTTTCAAAAAACTGATACGGTGATCCACCTCCATTCCTCCAAGGCGGGTTTTTTGGGCCGTTTAGCCTGCCGTCTTTTGGGAATAGACCGGGTTATATACACCCCCCACTGCGGCGCTTTTGTCCGTACCGACATCAGCGCTTTTAAACGCTCGCTTTTCAGGCTTTTGGAAAAGACCGGCGGCAGCTTTGGAGGCACGGTAGTGGGCTGCTGCAAATCCGAGGCGGAATTGTACCGGCCCCTCTCCCCCAAAAACCGCCCCCCCCGCTGGGTGAATAACGGCGTGGAATTGGTGGATTCAATAGATACGCCCCTTCAAAAAAACGGCGGCCGGGCCCTCGTCAGTTTTTCCGGTATTGCGGGACCGCAAAAAGACCCGGAGCTTTTCAACCGTATCGCTTTAAAAAATCCTGAAATTTCTTTTTGCTGGATTGGGGATGGGCCGCTGAAAGACCGACTCAGTGCCCCGAACATCACCATTTCAGGCTGGCTGGGAAAGGCAGAGGTGGCACAGCGGCTGGCCCAAACGGGGATTTACCTGTCCACCGCCGCCTGGGAGGGGCTTCCTTTCGGGGTGCTGGAGGCGATGAATGCCGGCTGCGCTCTCCTCCTGCGGGATATTCCCGGCAACCGGGATCTGGTGATCCCCGGGGAAAACGGCTATCTTTTTTCCAACGAGTATGATGCGGCGAAACTGTTAAGAGAAATGCAGATTGATAAAGAAAAAATTTTGATGATGGGGAAAAAAAGCCGGGAGCTGGTAGAAACCAATTACTCAGGCGAACAGATGGGCAGGAACTACGGCGGGTTATACGCCGCTTTAATTGCAGGGGGAAAAATTTAAGATGCCGCTGGTTGATTTGCCCTACACCCTTTTCATCTGGCCGGTGCGGGTCATCATCGAATTTATTTTCATACTCTTTGGCAGAATTTTTTACGATCCGGCCCTGGCGGTAGTTTTCTTAAGTCTGATAGTCAATGTGCTCCTCCTCCCAATTTACACTGTGGCGGATCGCTGGCAGCAGGAAGAGCGGACACTCCAAAACCGCATGAAGAAAAAACTTGCCGATATCCGGGCGGTTTTTTCCGGCGATGAACGGCAGATGCTTATCAATACCTACTACCGGCAGATGGGCTACTCTCCCCTTTTCGCCCTCAAATCCAGCGCCGGTTTTTTCCTGCAAATACCTTTCTTTATCGCCGCCTATCAGTTTCTTTCACATTCGCAAACGCTCTCGGGGGAATCTTTGTGGATCATAGGCGATATGGGAAAACCCGACGGCCTTTTAGCGCTGGGAACCTTACGGGTGAACGTTCTTCCCATCCTTATGACGATTGTCAATGCCGCCTCGGCGTTTGTGTATACCCGATCTTCGAGCCTTCGGGAAAAGATACAGCTTTTCGGTATCGCCCTGGTGTTTCTGATTCTTCTCTACGGTTCCCCCGCGGCCCTGACCCTCTACTGGACCTTGAACAATGTTTTTTCCCTGGGGAAAAATCTCGCCACCGCAAAACTGAAAAATCCCGGCGGCGCATTACAGATTGCATCTTCCATTCTTGCAGTGATCATTATTTTTTGCGTTCTTACAGGCATTGCTGATGTGGATCGTTACAAGCTTCTTTTTATAGGCGCCGCCCTTTTAATAATCGCCGCTCCTTTTATCTGGAAGGCGTTGATTTCCTTTTTCCGCCGTCTTTCCTTTTCTCTTTCCGAATGCCGGATCCTCTATTTTTCTTCGACACTGTTGGCGTTTTTTCTTTTAGGGCTGCTTATCCCCTCCCAGGTTATCGCCGATTCTGTGTCGGATTTTTCCCGGCCCTTTTCTTTTATCTTCCGAACCTGTCTGCAGGGCTTTGCCTTTTGCGGCCTCGTTCCCCTCCTGATCTGGGCCTTTGCCGCCGAACCGGTGAAAAAAATTCTCAGCGCTATTTTTTCCGTTTTAACGCTCTTGGCTCTTATCTCTCTGTTTGTCCTTTCCGCCTATTACGGCGTTATGACCCGGAGTTTCAAAATCGAGGATACCAGTCTCATTGTTGACGCTTTTCCTTTCCGGGTTAATCTTCTGGCGCTCCTTGTTTCCGCTGCGGTTCCCTTTTTTTTCTTTGTCATAAAAAAACAAAAAGCCCTGTCTCTTATCTATAACGCAGTTACTGCAGCGGTGCTTGTCATGGTGATAATCAACAGTGTTTCCATAATAAAAGAAAGCAGGGATCGTGAGCTGGCGGCGGAAAAAAGCTCAGGTGTTAATGCTGAAGGCAAAGTTTTTCCCTTCAGCACCAACGACACCAATACTTTTATAATGTTCCTCGACCGGGCAGCCGGAGCCGCCCTGTACACCGCCCTGGAACAGATGCCAGAACTCAACGATGGGTTCGACGGTTTTACCTTTTATCCCAACACTCTTTCATTCGGCGGCGTAACCATCACCGGCCTTCCCTCTTTGATGGGGGGCTACGATTATTTACCCCTTGATATAAACAAAAAAGAAAACATACTTCTTAAAGATAAAATCAACGAGGCCCTGACAATGCTGCCGAAAATTTTTGGCGAGGCAGATTACCGGGTTTCGGTTACCGATCCTACCCTTTTGAATTTACAATTTGTACCGGATATTTCCGTTTTGTCGGGGATGAAAAATGTAAAGGCCCGAAACATAGACGGCATGATGGATCACCGGTTTACGGAAGAATTTCCCGTGGAAGATGAACGTTTTATTGATAGTTTTGATTTTGATATTCTTTTTCGTTATGGCGTTTTCAGGCTTGCCCCCCCGGCTCTCCGTTACGGTCTCCACTACAAAGGAATGTGGTGGCGGGACGGCGCATCCAACGCCTACGGTTACGGCCTTACCGAATTTGCCTCTCTTTATTATCTGGGAGACCTCTGTTATGTTGATGAAGGGCCTCCGGCGCTGAATATTTTTTACAACGAAACTACCCACGAGCCGGGGGCCTATAACGCCGCCCTGCGTCCGGTGCCGGGGGTGATCCGTTACAGTGATGAAGAAATAGAAACCTTCGGATCGGAAGATAACGCCTCGTACTACTATACTTTTATGGCGGCCATGAAGGCCGTAGTCCGCTGGCTGGACGCCGTCAAAGCCCTGGGGGTCTACGACAACACCCGGATTGTCATCACCGCGGATCACGGCTCCGGAATTAAGACTGAGCTTTTTGGAGGAAGCGGTATGGAATCGTTCAATCCCCTCCTCATGGTTAAGGAACCCGGCGAACGGGGCCCCTTAAAAACATCCGCCGCCTTCATGACCAACGCCGATGTGCCTTCAATTGTTACCGGCGATATGGCAGATCCCCGCAACCCTTACAGCGGAACACCGCTCCGTTCTTCCGCAAAAGAAGGCCCGCTCACCGTAGCAGATGAAATTTCCGCCATGCCCGCCCGCCACGGCCCTTACCTTTACAGCCTGACAGGAACGCGGGTCTTACGGGGAAAAAATATTTTTGATCCCGCTTCCTGGGATATTTGGGAGAGAATGGAAAAATGAAAATCATTTATCTTTTCTTTTTTGCGCTGTTCTTGAATTTTCCCACCTATGGCTACATTGATCCCGGCACGGGGAGTATGCTTTTTTCGCTGCTTACCGGGGCGGCGGTAACAATTTTCTTTTTTCTCAAAAATTTTATTATCAGGATACGGGGCGGCGGGCTTTTTCAAAAAAAGATAGTTCCGGGGAAAAAAATGGGGCTGGTTATTTACAGCGAAGGCAAGCAATACTGGAACGTATTTAAACCCATCGTTGATGAACTGGCCCGCCGGAATATTCCCTTTGCCTATTATTCTTCCGGCGAAGATGATCCGGGCCTCTCTTCTGAAACGCCCCTCATGGAAAAAAAGTTTATCGGAAAAGGAAATGACGCGTACCGGTTCCTCAATTTTCTGGAAGCCGATGTTTGTCTTACAACCACCCCATCTCTTGATGTATTTCAATTCAAACGTTCACCCGGAGTTTCTCACTATGCCCACATTCTCCACATGGTAAACGACGCTACCACCTACCGGCTTTTTGGTCTGGATTATTACGATTCGGTTTTGTTGACCGGCGAATATCAGAAAAAAGATATTCGTCAATTGGAAAAACAGCGGGGCCTTAAAGAGAAAGAGCTTTTTGTGGCGGGCTGCACTTATCTTGATGAGCTCGCGGCCCGTAAATTGGTAATATCCAATGATGATAATGAAAAATCCAAAAACAAAACTGTCCTTATAGCTCCTTCGTGGGGGAAAAACGGTATTCTTTCCCGCTATGGCCTTAAACTCCTTCTGCCCCTGGCAAAATCTTCCTGGTGCATTATTGTAAGGCCCCATCCCCAAAGCATGATCGCAGAAAAAGAAACCGTGTCAAAACTGCGGGAAATGCTTGTACCCTATCAAAATGTGGAGTGGAACTTTGATACCGAAAACATCTACGCCCTTTCCCGGGCCGATGTTCTTATCTCGGATTTTTCAGGCATAGTTTTTGATTTCGCTTTTTTGTTTAACCGCCCCCTCTTGTACCCCCGTTTTGACTTCGACAAAAGGCCTTACGATCTGGCGGACATTGAAGACGAGGCGTGGAATTTCCGGGCGCTCAGGCAGTTAGGAATTCCGCTGGACGAGAGAAAATTTGAGGAGATAGAAAAATTTCTTGATGAAGAATTGACAGGGTGGGAAAACAGAAAAGAAGTGACGGAAAAATTGCGGGAGGAAGCCTGGCAGTACAGAGGTATGGCGGGAAAAAGGGCGGCGGATTTTCTTTTGGAAATGATGGGGAAAATTAAGGAAGTGGTTTAGGAAAGATAATCGCGGAAAAGGGCGGCAAAACGATCTTCCAATCCCACCAATTCTTTTTGATATTGTTCAAAGGCATTTTGGGTAATTCGTTTTCGTTCAGCTTCGTCGGCGAGATAGGTTTCTGTTTTTTCTATAATGTCCGTGCCGTCCCAATTGACAGGCACATAGGTAACGTAGGGAATGTATACGTCCGGCCAGGTTTTAAGGTGGCTCATGTCGGGTTTCAAAAGCAGCGCTCCGGAAATAATCGCCTCAAAATCCCTGAAACATACCTCCCCCCAGCCGAATGGGGAGAGGACGATCTTTGAATCATTAAGCTCCCGGTAATATTGATTCTGATTCACCATGCCCGTTAAAAATCGCTGGTCCCCGGAAATCCGTTCCAGATAAAGCCGCCGCTGATAAGAAATAGATTCACTGGCCACCGGATCTATCCGGGCATGAACGGCGATGCTCCGGTTTGGCCCCGAAAAATCCGCCGGAGCTTTTGTCCGCCCCGCTTTGAAGCATCGCCCCAAATCGGGAAAACCACTCCGGGCCAAAACCGTTCCCAGCCGCTGGGGCCAGTTCCGCCGGGGATAAGAGCCCACGCCGATGTTCCACGAAAGCTCTATCCGGTTGGCGTCCTCCACAGAAAGAGCAGGCTCAAAAAAATACCCGCCATTGGCATCTACCACCCCGTATTTCCGGTGATAGTAATCGGCAAAAAGATTTTTCCCATAAAACCCTTTATCATAATTTTCCCTATCTGCAAAAACGGATTTGTAAAAAAGCCTGTCTACATAAGGCAAAAGGTCCAGCCGGTTAGTCCCCGCGTCGGGCTGCCCGTTTAAAAAAACTATTTTTTCATATTTATCCCGCAGTTTTTTCATGAGGCCAAAATCTTCAGAGGCAAGAGCCCGGGGGTCCCGGTACTGAAACCAACGCTCCATAAAAAGGATCTTGTTTTTATCTTTTTTAAGGCAGTATTCCGGGGACTGGGTGAAATGGAACATACCCCGGAAGCGCTTACGGAAAAAAGGTTCCATAGTGTGGAAAAGTGAGATACGCTCATAACAGACAAGGACGGTTATCATGCGGCGCCTCTTTTTACAAATCCTATGCCCCGCAGCATTTTTTATATTTTTTCCCACTGCCGCAGGGGCAGGGATCATTGCGGCCTACTTTTGGTGCAGTACGGCGAACCGGAAGCTCAGGTGCAGATTCAGGGTTATCGTCAAAAGAGCCGCTCTCGCGCTGGTATTTTCGAATCTTTTTACTCCGCTGATATATCATTTTTTCAGGATCTTTGGTACGCAGAGCTTCATTAAAAAAGGAACTATGCAGCGCGTAAAGCTCAGGGAATTCTGTTTTTAGACGCCTAATCTGCGGATCGTAGATGCCTTTTTTATCCAGAATTTCAAACTCCATGGCGGCGATTTCAATTTCGTCTTCACCGTCATCCAGCTCAATATCCCCATTAAGCAGCTTAAAAAGATCGCAAAGGATTTCTGAAAAACCCTTTTTCGGAAGATTTTCAATTTCAGAATATGTTTGAATACTCTCGAACTGCGCCAGAAGAGGGTGGTGTACCATACGCGATGAATAGTGCAAATGGGCAGCGCTAAGTTCGGGAAGCAAAGCCGCTATCTTCTTTATCTCGTTATAGAAAAAAACAAGCCTGGAATTTGGTATGCTTCTAAATATCATTTCAAGGGCGTTTAAGGCATTTTGCTGTACACCCTCCCCGCCATCGCGTACCAAGCGGGTAATTTCCTCAAAATAGCCAGCGACAACACTCTTGTCTTTATCAGAGGAGCTAATAATTGCATAAGAATAAAGGTGAATTTTCCCCACTTCATTCCCTTTAACCCCTGCAATTGCAGCTATTGCCTTATCAACAATAGCTCCAAGTTCATCAATTACGGTATCTCTATCAGGAGCGCTATGTATCCTCTCAACAACACATGAAACAATGAGAGACCACGCATCCACAGACGAAGGATCAAGGCCAATAGCGCGTCTCAGTTCGGTTTCTGCCTTTTTGTGCCAGCCCCGATCGAGATAACTGTGAGCAAGTTCTTTTGAATAAATGGCATTAGAAGGATTCCGCTTGCAAAGCTCCTCCCAAACCTCGGCAGCCTTGCCGGGTTTTTGATCCATGCCTAATGACGCAGCATATTGTTCCCGTACATTATCCAGTTCAGGATGAGCCTTTAATATAGTACGATAAAATTCTCCCGCCCGGCTGTGCCTGCCCAGATGATCAAACCATCTTGCCTCGTTAAAAAGCGGTGTCATGGAAGGGGGAATATCGCCTATTGCATCGTACTCATTCCGTTTTTGTTTGTCTTTCAGCGTTTCGTAGGCAGTGCGAATTTCCTTAAATTTTTCAGGAGCAGAGCCGGGTTGAAATTTCCTGACCTGAGTGAAATAGGCCCGTTTTATTTCTTCGTCCCCGGCATCCTTTTCTACACCCAATATTTGGTAATAGTCTAATCGTTTTTCGTCAAAATTAAAAAGAGCTTCGTTCAAAAGAATCTCCCAAATAAATTGTGACGGCGGTTTTTAAGCTCAGTAAGCACCTGGAGCGCAAGATAATTCCGGCAATCTTTTTCCGTAACCCTCGTAAAACAATCCGCAGCCTTTGCGCTGCGTTTTGCCAATGCCCACAGGCAGCCCTGTATAGAAAGAGAATGAACATTTAAGGCCGGAACTTTTGAAAAAAGCCGCGCCGCCTGTAACCATTTTTTTTGTCTAACAAAGTTTAAAACATCAGCCGGTACTGCAAGCTCACTTCTACAAATCTCCGCCAAATGAACCGCATCACTGTTATCGCTGTCCATTATTACTGCATAGTGCGCATATTGCAGCGCCTCACTTAAGCAGTGTTGTTGTGCTGCCGCCAGCCCTAAGCGGTAATAGCGGCGGGAAAGCAGTTTTTTCACGGCAGTAATTTCCCCACATCTTCAAAGGCATCAATCATCAAGCGCAATGCTGCGCGGTTTTCTTCTGCCTGTTCCACGTTCCCAAGTATCAGCGCTTCTTTGAGACGCTCTACATGGATTTCTATATCACTGCCAATGTCTAAACCTGCATTGATAAACTTTTCGGCCTTCCGTATCAGAGGGCGAACCTGCTTTGCCCCTTCGGCTTTCTCCCATTGGCTCAAATCTACCGCCGTTTTTACCTTAACGCCTGCCGTATTTATTTCGGCAGAAACCTGCTTGCCGGTGGACACCACGCTTGCCTTTACCTGCAGAATACCATTCATATCGTAGCTGAATGTTACTTCTACCGGCTCTTTGCCCTCCCTGGCAGGGGGAATTCCCTTTAGTTCCACTTCACCAAGCCGCTCGTTGTTTTCCGGATCAGAAGATTCCCCCTGATATACATCGATTATCACTTCAGTCTGATAATCATGCGCCGTATTATAGAGTTTCGATCTTTCGACAGGGATTGTAGTATTACGCGGAATGATAGGGTCAAATATTTTACGCTTGCCAAACAAGCCATCCTGTAGAGGCGCCGTACCCAGGGTGTAAGGGCAGACATCGGTGAGAACCAAAGCCTCATTGTTAATGCTGCCCTCAAGAAGTCCGGCCTGAATCGCCGCACCTCTGGCTACCGTCAAATCGGGATCTACCAGAGAGCGCGGCGTTGTGCCAAGCGTCTCTTCTACCAACCGTTTTACACAGGGGATTCTCGTGGAACCGCCTACCAAAAGGACGACTTGCAGATCACTACGATCAAGCCCCGCATCTTTAAGGGCGCTTTCCATAGGATCCCTGGTCGATGTTACCTTGTCTGATACCCATGTTTCAAATAGAGCGCGGGTTACTGTTTTTTCTACAGAAACCGGCTTGCCATCCTGAGTGGTTAAAAGAAATGGAAGGGACACTTGATATTCATCTTCGCGGCTTAAGACAATCTTACAGTCCTCCGCCGCTTTTTTAAGCCGCATTTTCGCCCGCTCATCATCGTAGGAAAAATCAGCTAAATGACTCATAATGATTTCATCAAAATCTTTTCCACCCAGGTGATTGTTACCGCTGCTTGCCTTTACGTCGATGATTCCTTCAAAAAGTTCAAGTACGGTAACATCAAGCGTACCGCCTCCCAGGTCATAGACCAGCACATTTTTACATTCCTTAAGATTTGAAAGACCATAGTCCAGCGCTGCCGCTGTAGGCTCGTTTATGATACGCTCAACCTGCAGACCGGCAAGTTCACCGGCCTTTGATGTTGCCCTCCGCTGCACATCGGTAAAATACGCAGGGACGGTGATCACCGCGCGGTCGATTTTTTCATTAAGATGAGTTTCAGCACACCGGACAAGGTAGCGCAGAAGCATCGCCTGTATTTCTTCCGGCTTGTATGTTTTCCCGTAGGCTTTAAGCGTTTCGTCGGATCCTGTCAGCCGCTTTACCTCCATGAATGTACAGTCGGGACGGGTAAAGAGGTACTCCGCCGCTTCCTCTCCGACAAGGATATTTCCGTCTTGTCCAATATGCACCACCGAAGGGGTAATCACCTTGCCCAGTGAATTGGGGATTAGTTTAGGCACACCATTAACGATACAGGCAATTTCCGAAGTGGATGTTCCCAAGTCTATACCTACTATCCTACTCACGATCTTTCTCCCCATTGGTTTGACCGGCGCTTACCACAACCGCAGCTTTGCGGACAAGTACGTCTTTATACACATAACCGCTTTGCAGTACTTCCAACACTTGTTCGCGCAGAAGATGCGATTCTACAGCCTTCTGAACAGTATGAATCTGCGGATTAAGCTGCTCCCCTTCGGTTCCAAAGCGTATAATATTATTTTGAGCAAGCAAGCTTCCTGATTGATTCCAGAGGAGGTCAGCCTGATGTTTTAATTCTTCATTGCCGGAGAGATGCGCATAAGCGCAAAAATTCTCTAACAAATCGCAAAGTCCAATTGCCGTATGAGCCAGATTTTCCGCCCGGCCTTTTTCCGCATCCAGAGCATTCTGCAAACCGGTCATCACATGACTGTCATTGGATAACCTGGTATCCTGCTCTTTAAGCAAATCATATATTTCTTCGACCTGCAGGGAAACATCGACCTGCTTCTTTTTAAGGTCGTCCAGCAAGCCCTGTCCAAGAGCCGCCATTTCAAGTGCCGGGGCAAATTCATACCGGGGCAGCGGTTCAGTTTCGGCGGAAATTAGTTTGTTTAGTTCTGTTTCAAAATCCAGCATGGTGATACTCAGGTCCTTACGCCCTTTTTATAAACCGTCTGATGAAAGATGCAATAGAGGTAAATAAGGTACTAATTGGCGGATTAAAATAAAAGAATAGTCTTCTTTTTTCCCGGGAAAAAAGAAATCGCCCAAATCTCCCGCAAAGATGCACAACGAGGGGAAAGACCGGCTGTCCATTCTTTATGAAAAAAGCCACCCCCCTGATAACATTCAAATGTATCTTTCGAGCGCCGATCAGGGTTCTGGAAAAACGTCCATGATCTTCAAAGGGTTTTTCATCATATTTTGCCAGAGCAATAGCAAGAAATGGTTCATCGGGAAACATCCTGCCTCTGAAAAAAGGAACATCAAGCCCTTCATGATTCTCCATATAATGAAAAGCAGTATCAAAAATATTTTTTGCCTTTTCGCTTTTGTCAAAAAGAAACATTCCGCTGTTAAACTTCGGTATCCAGGGAACATCCAAATATTTTATCAAGGCGCCAATGTCCAAATACCACTCCCCACCGCTTATCATTTCGCCTGAGTATGCAAAAGACCTTTTTTCAAGAGCCTCCCAATACGAATCTACATTATGCACGAGCAGTGAATCGGCATCCAAAAAAAGAGTTTTTTCAAAGGGCGTGTACAAGTGCAGCCGAGTCTTTACCGCAAAAGGATCGCCGTATTGCGGATTATAGGGGATCACTATGTCATAATAAGGGGCAAGTATACTATGCTGATCGGTAATCACCGCCCGTAAACAATGTGGCGCGTGAAGCATAGCGGAAAAAGCAAGGTATTTGGCTTGAATCGCATATTTCTTGCCGATGGCGATGGTGATCATACCTTTAGTTTCAGCCATTGTATACCCCAAGTAAAGACCTGTAATGCCGCCGCTGATATTCAGGGGAATATCCATTATCCAAAGGAACGGCTTTAAGCCTTTTGAAATCTTCCTTTGAAATTTTTCCTGTCATAATATCCTCAAAGACAGTCTCAATATGAGAGCCATGATAGAGTATGGCTTTCTTTTCAAGCCCGCAATCCAGAACAAAATCATCAGATACAATACAGGGAATGCCAAAACTCAGGCAAAAAACAGAACTCCCCGTCGCCTTATACCGGTTATAGATGCGGCAGTTTTCCCCGATACTTTTATCCACCAGAAAAGCAATGGCGTCGGCGTTTTTTACTGTCTCCAGCATCTCCCCGCCGGGCACGTATTCGGTATAGGTTTTTACGATAGACTCAAGCCCCATTTCAGCGATTTTCTTCTTTTTTTCAGGAGATATTTTACCAAGCAGTATAATCCGCAGCACTGTATGGGGGGGGGGGGGGGGGGGAAAAACCCTTGCGCCCGGGCCCTTTAAAAGGGCCCACAAATTTTTTTTTTTTTTTTCAAACATTCCCGGAGACGCAAATGGGAATATTTTAATCAAACCCCTGTTTTTCATTTTTTTTTTTTGGGGTTAAAAGACCGGAAGCCCCGGGCAAAAACAAGTAAAAACGGGTTTTTTAAA
>BNUV01000039.1 GCA_025997615.1 Spirochaetia bacterium | reverse complement strand
GCAGAATAGCGACGGTTTTTTCAAAGTCGCCAAAAACTTTTACCAGTTCCACCCGGCCCGACTGAATAAGGTAGAAATTATCCCCCGGTTCATATTCGGAAAAGATCATCTCCCCCGGTTGAAATGTCCGCGCAAAACGGCTGAATGCCTCCAGTTCCATTGCCATATTATGCTCCCAGCGCCTTGAGCGCGCTCACCGCCCTGACCCTTGTGCCGTTCCCTTCATCGCTGATCATGGAAATGACCTTTTTATAAAAAACGGCGGCCTGTTCTTTCCGGCTGCTTTTTTCGTGGGACTGTCCGATAAAATAAAGCGTATCCTCCAGCTCGGGGTGCCGGGGATACTTGCTTATCATCCCGGAAAAATATCTGATACAGTCCTCGTAACGGTTAAGAAAATAAAGACAGCGGCCCATCTCAAAAGCGCTTTTGGCGGCATATTCCGCATCAGCGCCGGAGTCGGCGATTTTTTTGAACGCCACATAGGCCGATTGATATTTTTCCTGGGAAATAAGGCTTATAGCGTTATAGTAAGCCTTGGCGGAGTCGGTGACAATTTCTTCTTTAACAATCCTGGCAGAAGGGCCCGGTACAGCGAAAGGTACAGGTGCGGCGGCCCCGGACCTATCCCCCTGGGGATTCAAAGCTGCCATGGCGATTTCCAGTTTCTTTGCAGCCAGAGCGGCATTTCTTCCCGAAGGATAATACGTCAGGTAGCGGCTAAAGGACGATATTGCCAAAGCGTACCGTTTATTGGTAAGAAAATAATCGCCAATATTGAAAAGTCCCGTTTCAGGATTTTTTTCTTCTGTGGCGGTTAATACGGAGGTCTGCTTGTGAATCCGCCTGAGCTGGTTGGAAAAAACCTTCAGAATCTTCATGATGATCCGGGTATTTTTCATCACCATGCCTTCAAACTCCGGCACGGTAAAAGCCATAATGGTGCTATCCTGAAGAACAATGGCATTTTCTTCCCGGGGGAAACGCCCCAGCGCCGATTTTACCCCGAAAAATTCCCCCGGCTGTACCGAATCGTGAACATCCTCGGCAGTTTCAATATCCTGATACACCAGGCTGATGGTTCCGGTCTGCAGGAGAAAAACCTTTTCCGCCGAGTCGCCCTGCAAGTAAACAAGAGAACCTGTCCCAAATTGAAGCGGCTGCGGCATTGAACATCTCCTCCTTCCCATTTTATGATCGGAGGCTAAAACAGTCAACGTGCTGTGCGACACGTATGTCTCATGGCCATATCCCATTTAGCCCGTCCATACTATACTTCCCCTAATGATTGACCTTCATACCCATTCCACCGCTTCAGACGGCAGCTTATCACCCGGCGCTCTTATCCGGGCAGCGGCGGACAGGGGACTTACGGCTATTGCCCTGACGGACCATGACACCATCGCAGGGCTTGAGGAAGCCCGCCTTGAGGCGGAACTGCGGGGCATACGGTTTATCCCCGGAGTGGAGATTTCCGTAGAGCCTGACCCCGAAAAATATCCCGGGGAATTTCATCTTTTGGGCTTGGGAATCACCCGGCCCTCGGCGGCTTTTTTGGAGGCCGTTGACCAGTTGGCCCGCAGCCGAACGGAACGGAACCGGGAAATACTGGACCGCATGAACGAGCAGGGGGTGGAGGCGGATTACGAGGAGGTCCGCTCTTTTTCCGGGGGACATTCGGTGGGGCGGCCCCATTTTGCCCGGCTCTTGATCCGGCGAAAACTCGTCAAAAATGTACAGCAGGCTTTTGACCGTTATCTGGCGGAGGGGAAGCCTTTTTATGTTCCCAAAACGGGGATGAATTTTGATAAAGCCGTGGCGGCAATTAAGGGGTCCGGAGGCATCGCTGTGCTGGCCCATCCGCTGTCGCTTTTTGTTGCCTGGGGCCGTCTTCCCGGTTTGATCCAAGGTCTTAAAGAAAAAGGGCTGGACGGCCTTGAAGCCTGGCACCCTGCGGCCAAAGAATCGGCCTGTAAAAGGCTGGAAGCGCTGGGCAAATCCCTGGGCCTTATCATCACCGCCGGCAGCGATTTTCACGGCGAAGCCCGGCCCGATCGCAAACTGGGGATCACCGCCGGGGGCCGGAAAATCGGGGAAGAATATTTGGCTGCCATTGTGCCTCGCACATTTCAATCGACATCAACGGAAAAAATATCGTAGGGGTCCTCGCCCAAACGGCGGTGCTGCACAGCCTCTAAAATATGAACTGCCTCGATAATATCCTTCCCTTCAAGATCGGCGATGGTGCGTCCGGTCCGCAAAATACCGTGATACGCCCGACCCGAGAGGCCCAGCTTTTCCGATGCTTGTCGCAGGGCTTTTTGGGCGCCTTCTGTTAAAGGGCATAGTGTCTCAATCTTCCCCGCGGGGATCCGGGCGTTGCGCCGCAGACCGGTCTTTTTGAAGCGATCCCGCTGAATGGCCACTGCCGTAAAAACCCGGCGGGCTATGTCGGCGCTGGATTCCTCCCGGCCCTGTTCCATAAGCCTGATACTTGGCGCCGGAACCGCCGCCCTCAGCTCCACCCGGTCCAGAAGGGCGCCGCCGAATTTACGCCAGTAACGGTAGATTTCCTGGGGAGCGCAAAAACACCCCGGCGATAAAACAGCGGACTGTTGATGATCCCGGGGAGGGTTTCCCTCCCTTGCCGGATCTTCCTCCCCGGTGGGTTTCCCCAGCCGTCCGCAGGGGCAGGGATTAGCGGCCAGCAGAAGCTGAAAATCCGCCGGCAGCCGCACCGGGCCTTCCGCCCTGGAAATAGTGATGACCCGATCCTCCAGCGGTTCCCGTAAGGATTGGAGCACGTTGGAGCGGAATTCCGGGGCTTCATCCAGGAAAAGCACGCCGAAATGGGCCAAACTTATCTCGCCGGGCCGCACTGATTTACCGCCCCCCAAAATCCCCTCGGCGCTGGCCGAATGGTGGGGTGACCGGAAAGGCGGCCGGGTGATAAGGCCCCCGCCAAATGCCTGCCCCCCGAGCGTTTCCCCCGCCAGACTGTGGAGCCGGGTTACTTCCACCGCTTCACCGGTTTCCAGCGGCGCCATAATCGAGGGGAGCCGCCGGGCCAGCATGGTTTTTCCCGCTCCCGGCGGACCAAAGGCCAACAGGTTGTGCCCCCCGGCGGCGGCAATCTCCAAAGCCCTTTTGTACCGGCCCTGACCGCGGACTTCGGCAAAATCACCAATATAAAAGTTTCGGGAAATTCCTGCTGATGGAATGTTCTTTGCGGGCAGCGCCCCCGTTTCTTCCCGGACGATTAAGGCGTGGACCGCTTCGGCCAGTGTCGATACGGGGCATACATGGCCCGCCGCCAGAATCGCCGCCTCCGCCGCATTTTCTTCCGGCACGATAAAATCTTTAATCCCCGCCTTGAGCCCCGCAGCGGTGGCGGCCAAAACACCCCGTACCGGCCTGAGTTTTCCCGATAATTCCAGCTCCCCCAGCACCATAAGGTTTTCCGCCGAAGGAGCCAGCCCTGCGGCGGACATCACCGAAAGCGCTATGGGCAGGTCCAGAGAGGCCCCTTCCTTTTTCACCCCCGCCGGGGCCAGATTGATGAGGATCCGGTCCGGTGGAAAGGTGTAGCCCGAATTGCGAAATGCCGCCCGGACCCGTTCACGGGCCTCCCGCACCGCCCCTTCGGCAAGCCCCGTAATATCCACCCCCGGGATCCCCCGGCGAATATCCGCCTCCACCCGGATGATAACCCCCTCGGCGCCCCAGGGCGCATAAGCCATAACGTGCATAGCTGCCTCCGCCCTTTACAGGGCATCAGCATGAGAAAAGCTTGTATGCGGGGGGACAATCCCTTGAAACCGGCCCTAATAACATATAGTATTTCGATATGACAACGGCCATTGATACAAAAGTATCGTTCAATAAAAGTTTCAACCGATCATTGATCGCGTTGGTTATACCGATAGCATTGCAGAATCTGATTTCCGCAGCGGTCAACTCGGCGGATATTGTGATGCTGGGTACCATCGGGCAGTCCGCCATGTCCGCCGTATCCCTGGCGGGGCAAATTACCTTTGTGGCCATGCTTTTTTATGGAGGATTGGCGGTGGGGGCGGGTATCCTTACCGCCCAATACTGGGGGAAAAAAGACCTTGTATCAATCAATAAAGTGTTGGGCATCGCCTGTATGTTTTCAGGTCTTGTGTCCCTTTTGTTTTTCATAGCGTCAATCAGTTTTCCTTCTCTCCTTATGCGGATCTTCACCAACGATGTTGAATTGATAGCATACGGCGCAAAATACCTCCGGGTAATTTCTTTTACCTTTATTTTTATGAGCCTTTCGCAAATGTATCTGGCCGTGGCAAAGAGCATGGAGAAGGCGCGTTTTAGCTCTATCGTCAGTTCATCATGTCTGTTATTGAATATCGCCCTTAACGCCGCGGCGATTTATGTTCTGTTCCCCGGCGATCCTGACAGGGCCATCACCGGAGTGGCGGCGGCGACTGTTATCGCCCGTTTTATTGAGCTCCTCTGCTGTGTCATATATTCATTGCGTCAGGACAATGTCCGCTTTAGTCTGCCGAAAAATGACGGCGTTCAAAAAATTCTTTTTGCCGATTATGTCCGCTACACCATCCCTGTTATGGCAAATTACGTTATCTATGGCGGTGCATTGGCGGCAATGGTTGTCATCATCGGGCATATAAATTCCGATCTGGTGGCGGCAAACGCTATCGCCGGTGTGGTCAGGAATTTGGCGATTATTTTGTGCGGCGGCATAGGGGGCGGCGGAAGCGTCCTTGTGGGTAAATTTCTGGGAAGCGGTGATTTGGAGTCCGCCAAGAAAGCCGGAAAGAAAATATATTTTTACGCCTTTGTTTTTGGAGTGCTTGCGGGAATTACGGTTTTATTGATAAGGCCGCTGGTGTTCAGTATTGTAAATATAAGCGCCACAGCGCAGGGTTATCTGGACGCCATGCTATTTGTCTGTGCGGTATACTGCATAGGCAAGTCGGTGAATTCCACGATAATCGGTGCGGTGTTCCCCGCGGGAGGAGATGCAAAATTCGGTTTCTGGTGCGATGTCATTGTCATGTGGGGAATTATCATACCGCTGGGCTGTTTATGCGCCTTTGTATGGCGCGTTCACCCGGTGGTGCTTTACATCGTGCTCTGCTGTGATGAATTTTTCAAAGCGCCGGTGGCGATAATCCGGTTCTTCCAATACCGCTGGCTGAAAAATATCACCCGGGATTTCTAGAATCACACATCCAGATTGCTCACCGTTAACGCGTTCTCCTCGATAAACTCCCGGCGCGGCGCAACGACTTCGCCCATGAGGGTAGTGAAGATACGCTCGGCTTCTACGGCGTCATCAAGGTGGATTTGCACGATGCTGCGCTGGGAGGGGTCCATGGTGGTTTCCCAAAGCTGGTCGGGGTTCATTTCGCCCAGGCCCTTGTAACGCTGGACAGCAACTTTTTCGGGGTCGCGGCCCGATTCGGCGAGGATGCGATCTTTTTCGGCATCGTCGAAGGCGTAGAAATTTTTCTTTTCGTAACTGATGCGGTACAATGGCGGCATGGCGAGGTAGACATAGCCGCGTTCAATAAGCTCGGTCATGTAGCGGTAGAAAAAGGTGAGAAGCAATGTGCGGATATGGGAACCGTCCACATCCGCATCGGCCATGATGATGATCTTGTGATAGCGGCTTTTCCCTGCGTTAAACTCGGTCCCGCAGCCCGCGCCGATACTGGCGATGATGGGCTGGAGTTTTTCGTTGGTGATCACTTTTTCGATGCGAGTTTTTTCCACGTTGAGCATTTTGCCGAAGAGGGAGAGGATCGCCTGGAACCGGCGGTTGCGGCCCATTTTTGCGGAGCCGCCGGCGGAGTCGCCTTCCACGATAAAGAGTTCGCAGAGGGCGGGGTCTTTGTCGGAACAGTCGGCGAGTTTGCCCGGGAGGCCGGCGCTGTCCATGGCGTTTTTCCGGCGGGTGGCATCCCGTGCTTGCCGGGCGGCGATGCGGGCCTTGGCGGCGAGGACGGATTTTTCCAGAATGTTGGCAATCACCTCAGGATGTTTATCCAGATAAAGCTCCAACTGCTCGTTCACCAGGGACTCGACAATGGATTTTACTTCGGAGTTGCCCAGCTTGCCCTTGGTCTGTCCTTCAAATTGGGGATTGGGCACCTTTACGGAAAGCACCCCGGTAAGGCCCTCCCGCACGTCGTCGCCGGAAAGACTTTCATCAAGCTTTTTGGCGATCTTGGATTTTTTTAGATATTCGTTCAGAGTGCGGGTAAGGGCCGCCTTGAAACCCACCAGGTGGGTGCCGCCTTCCCTGGTGTTAATATCGTTTACAAAAGAGAACATTATCTCGTTGAAGCCATCGTTGTACTGGAGGGCACATTCCACCTCAACAATGCCGCCTGTGCCGTCATCCCGGGAACCGGTGATAAAAATCGGCTCGTTGTAAAGCACGGTTTTATTTTCGTTAAGATACTCCACAAAACTTTTTACGCCGCCGTCGAATTTAAACTCGTGGATCTTCGGTGTGGAGAGCCGTTCGTCACGGATGGTGATCCTGAGGCCCTTGTTAAGAAACGCTAACTCGCGCAGGCGGTTGGAAAGGGAGTCAAAGTTGTAGGTAATTCCCTCGACAAAAATCGAAGGGTCGGCCTTCCAGCGCACCACCGTGCCCCGGCGGTCGGGACTTCCGGCGGCATAGGGGAGCTTTGCAGCGGCGATTTCACCGGTGGGCCCCTCGGGGATGCCGGTGGTGTAACGCTGGGTGTGGATTTTCCCCTCAAGATGGACAAAGACCTCGCACCATTCGGAAAGCGCATTTACCACCGAAACGCCGACGCCGTGGAGGCCGCCTGAAACCTTGTAGGATTTCTTGTCAAATTTGCCCCCGGCGTGGAGCCGGGTCATCACCAGTTCCAGGGCGCTGACCCCTTCGCCCGAGTGTATGTCCACGGGGATGCCCCGGCCGTTGTCCTCCACCCGGACCACATCGTTCCCTTCCAGCACTACGAGAATATCATCACAATGGCCCTGCATGGCCTCGTCAATCGAGTTATCAACCACCTCAAAGACCAGATGGTGGAGCCCGTCGATACCGGTGGTCCCGATATACATCCCCGGCCGCTTCCGCACCGCCTCCAGACCTTTAAGAACCTGAATATTTTCCGCTGTGTACCCTGATTTCATGTTAATAGCCTATCATTTTTGAGGGGAAAAGGCAATGCCGCTTGACAGTGATTTGTGTTTATGTGGTATAGTTACCCTGTGTGGATGGAGGCTTTTTATGGAACTAACTATTTCCCCGGAAACATACAAAAATTATCTGGAAGACAACGACACTTTCAGTAATGAACGGATACGGCCTGATGGGGAGTCTTTCTGGGACGCTATGCTAAGCAAAGAGGCTGATTTTACCCAGTACCCTGAAGGAAAGCAGATTGTTGAACTAATAAAGGCCCTTTAGCATGGCAAATAAGCCGGAAGAATTTCCCCTGTTTACAAAATTGGATAATTCGGCCATTACTGGTTTATTAGGTAAATTTAACCAATATTTAGCCGGATTTTCTTCGAGTACCGGGATAGCAGGAATAGCTACATTTGAAAACACATTACTTGAGATATTTGAGCGCATAGAAAAACGCAGGGTATATTTCCATATTTTTTATGATGGATGCAAAATGGGGGAGTTGAACGAGGGTGCGTTGATGTGTTTTTGGATTGTAAAACTTTGTCCCTTCGTTTGTTCCGGGATTCCATCTGATGTGTTGAATGCAAAAATCGCCTTATTCCTGTTCAACAGCGTGCTAAGTTTCATTGCGAAAAAATCCAATAAGAAAGTGCTTATTACATCACAAATAATCAAAGATTTGTATTACTCTTTTCGTTTTAGGGATATAAGCAAAGAGTCTATCATGCTTCTTGCCGAGAGCTTAGTTCAATAGCCGCCGTATTTCTCCGCTGTTCCCTGACAAAAAGCACAAATGCCGCGTAAAGGGGGATCCCTGAGACAAGCCAGGAGAGGGGATTCGCCAGACAGAGGCCGGTGAAGCCCAAAAAGGGGATGAGCAGAAAGGCGGTGAGGATGCTCATTACGGTTTCGAGGATGCTGCAAATAGTGGGGGAGATGTTTTTACCGGCGCCCTGCATGGCGCTGCGGAAGATCAACATGAGGGCCAGGAGAAATAGGGCGGCGCCGATAAAGTTGATGTAGCGGCCCGCCAGGCTTACCGCTTCCGGCGCATCTATTAAAAAGAGGCCGGCAAGCCGGGGGCCAAAAAGAAAATTGACAAGGGCCATGACAAAGCTGAAACCGAGGGCGATAATGCAGGCATGGCGGATGCCCTGGTAGATCCGTTTTATTTTACCCGCGCCGTAGTTCTGGGCGGTAAAGGTGGAAACCGCCATGCCTATGCAAAAGAGGGGCAGCATATTGAGGTGGCGTATCCGCTGACCCGCGGCGACTGCGGCAATAGCCATTGTTCCAAGGCCGTTCATGCCGGTCTGTACCAGAATATTTCCCACCTCCACGATGGAACGCTGGAGGCCCATGGAGGAACCCAAACCGATGTGGGCGAAAAATTCTTCCTTTAATTTGCCGGGTAATAAATGAAGGAGCCTTTTATCAGGAAGAAGATCCCGGCGTTTTTTGACGATAAAAATAGCGCAGCCAATAAACGAACAGAGCTGGGAAATCACCGTGGCGGCGGCGGCTCCGGCAATACCCCAGCGGAAAAATAAAATAAACCAAAAGTCCAGGCCTATGTTCACCAGCGAAGAGAGAACCCAGAAAAAAAGCGGCGTTTTACTGTCCCCCAGCGAGCGGATGCTGGCCCCGAAAATAAAGTTGAGCGCTGATATAGGCATACCGCCTATGATAAAAAACATATAAGAGGCGGCACCTTCGGTAATTTCTGCAGGGGTATTAAGCATCGCAAGGACGGGCCTTATCAGCGGCACAAGTAATACGGCGAGGATAAGACCGGCGGCAAAGGAAAATAAAACACTCACGGTAAAACTCATGCGGAGGGCGTCTTTATCACCGCCGGCCGTCAGCGCCGCTTTCTGCATCGCTTTTTGCGCGGCGCCAAAACGCTGGGCCAAAATAATGGAAAAGCCCCCGGTCAAACCGATGACAAAGCCACTGACAAAAGAAACAATGGGCGTGGTACAGCCTACGGCGGCCAGTGCATCCACACCCATGGTTCTCCCCACAATAAGGGCGTCGGCCATGGAGTAGAGCAGATGGCAAAAATCCCCCGCAATGATGGGCAGTGTAAATAAAACGAGGACCTTGGCAGGGCTCCCCTCGGTCATAGAGCGCGAGGGGAATTGACTGCGGCGCATGAACTAAACGGCTTTGCTGAAATCCCAGGGCTCGTAGATTTTCGGCACATCCCCCAGGAGGCGTTTGGTGTAGTCGGACTTGGGGTGGAGGATCGCCTCGTCGGCGGTGCCCTGTTCTACGATGACGCCGTGTTCCATAATGTAAACCGTGTCGGAAATATAATAGGCAAGGCCAATGTCATGGGTGATAAAAACAATGGTCATGTTGATCTCGTCCCGGAGTTTAAGGAGCATATCCAGAATGGTGGCCCGTGAACAGGCGTCGATCATCGAGGTGGGTTCATCGGCAATAAGCAGCTTGGGCTTAAGCATGAAGATCCGGGCGATCATGAGCCGCTGCATCTGGCCGCCGGAAAGCTCAAAGGGATATTTGTTGGAAAGCTCTTCAAACTTCAGGTTGACAAACTGGCACGCATCTTTCATTTTTTCAAACTTTTCTTCTTTGCTTAGCTGTACAAAACCCTGGAGCCTGAGACAATCATCCAATACCGCATCCACCTTGTTGAAAATATTGTAGGTGGAAAAGGGATCCTGAAAAATGGCCTGAATGTTCTGCCAGTAGAGCTTACGTTTGGCAAAGCTTGAAATATCCCGGCGTTTCCCTTCGTAAATAATTTCTCCCCCCGACGGATTGAGGAGGCCCAGCACCATCTTTGCAAGGGTAGTTTTGCCGCTGCCGCTTTCCCCGACGATAGAGATAATTTCACCCCGGCGGAATTCAAAATCAACGTCGTTGACGGCAACGGTTTTATTATCACCGGAACCGAATTCACGCCGCAATTTTTTGGCGCTCAAAAATACTTCATTCGTTTTTATTTCGTTGTTCATACCGTCTCCTCTACCGGTTTGGCTTCCGATTTGGCTTCCAGTTTTGCATCCCGTTCCTTGTGGATGGCGCGCAGAGCCGATTCGGAAAGTTTGCAGCGGTAAGAACGGCCGGGACCCGCAGCCTGTTCATCAACACTGCTTTCAGACGCTCCTTGGCATTGCTTCAAAAGGAAACAGCGTTCCGAAAAACGGCATCCTGCGGGTCTTTTTTTCAGGTTCGGAGGAGAGCCGGGAATGGCCTGCAGCACATGGCCCCTTGTTCCCGCTTCGGGCACGATGATCGAATTCATCAGGCCTTTGGAATAGGGCATAATAGGATCAAAAACCATTTCTTTGGCGCTGCCCCGTTCCACAATTTCACCGGCGTACATCACCATAATATCATCGGTAACATTGAACAAAAGGGGCAGCTCGTGGGTGATAAACAGCATGGAGCGGACAAAACCTTTTTCCATAAGATCCCGCAAAAGTTTGATGACGATCTTCTGGGAGGAAACATCCAGCGCCGAAGAAGGCTCATCGGCAATAAGTACCTTGGGACTCAGTATCGTTGATATGGCAATAACAGTGCGCTGTTTCATGCCGCCGGAAAGTTCCACCGCATACTGATCCAGCACCTTGGGGGGAAGATTCAAAATATTAAAACGTTCTTCCGCCAAAGCCCTGATTTGTTTTTTGTCCATATCAGCCGCGTGTCCGTGGGCCTGGAGAACATCTTCCACAAACCGGATGATCTTCCGGGTGGGATTCAATGCGTTCATGGCGGCCTGGGGAATATAGGCAATGTCCGTGCCCAGCACCGTCCGGCGTATCGTGTCGGGGTCCAGGGTGGTCACCTCTTTCCCGTCGATGACGATGCTCCCCGATTTATAATTGAGGGGCGGAAAGTAATAGCCCATGACGGACATGGCCAGGGTGGATTTCCCACAGCCCGACTCCCCGGCAATTCCCAGAGACTTGCCGTCTTCCAGATTGAAAGAAACATTATCCACCGAACAGACTTCTTCGTTCATCCGCGTCTTGTAATAAGTCGTCAGATTTTTGACTTCCAGCATTGTTGATGCCATGCTAACTCCTTATCTGGGGATTAAAGATCTGATCCAGCCCGGAATTAATCAGGTTGAGGGAGAAGGTTACCAGCGCTATGACCAGCACCACCGGCAGGAAGGCCCACCAGGCGCCCACGGGCAGAGCGCTAAAGGTCATGGCCCAGGACATCATCAAACCAAGGCTGGCCACGTTCTGGGGCCCCAGGCCCAGCATGGAAAGACTCGCTTCGGAGAGGATCCCCGAGGCGACTTGCAGGATAAAGGCCATCATCACATAGGAACCCAAATAGGGCAGAATATCCCGAATGATGATACGGGGCAGACTGTGGCCTGAAAGTTTGGAAAGATTTACATGGTCCCGGTTGCGAAGGCTCGTGGTCTGGGCACGGACCGAACGGGCCGTCCAGGGCCAGCTTGTAATGCCGATGACAATGGCGGTGGTGACAAAGTTCCGAGAATTGATGCTTACCGACACGAGGATGAGGATCACAAAGGAAGGGATCACGATAAAGATATTGGTAACGGTGCTCAAAAGATTGTCTATCATACCGCCTATGTATCCGGCCAAAAGGCCTATGCTTAAACCGATGATCGTGGCGATGATCCCCGCCAGCATGCCGATGATAAGACTGGTCTTGGTGGCCGCCACCAGTTCCGCCAGAGTGTCCCGGCCAAAGTTATCCGTACCTAAAACGTGCAGACTTTTCGGAAGCTCTTTTTGGACAGCGGAGAGGCCGAATTGGGCCATAATATCCGCGGCAACCAGATCTTCCTCCGGGGTCATCCCCTGGGTCTCCGCTTTTTTTGCGCCCATATATTCCCGCACATTGGGCCGTTCAAAAAGACCGCCGTCCATGGACAGAGGATCCGTTTTAACAAAAAGGGGAAACAGTGTGACGATCAAAAGGATAAAACAAAGCATGATAAAACCGAAGCGGAATTTACCCGACTTAAAGGCAGTTTTGAATAAATAGCCCATCTTAAGCCTCCTCCTGCTGGGTAAGCCGTATCCGCGGATCGATAACGCCGCAGAGAAGATCTACCAGAAAGTTTGCGATTAGTACCGTAAAGGTCACCACCAGCGTACAGCCTGAGATAAGGGGAAAATCCTGGGAGCTGATGGCATTCAGCATGGTAGTGCCGATGCCGGGGTAACTAAAGATAATTTCTGCAATAAGATTACCGCCCACCATGGTGCCTAAGGACAGGGCAAGGCCGGTGATCTGGGGGAGCATGGCGTTCCGGAAAACGTACCAGACTATTTTTGAATCCTTGATCCCCAAAAGCCGGCTGTATTTTACATAGTCGGCGTTAAGTTCATAAATTGACATTTCCCGCATCCCCAGAGATTGTCCGCCTATGGCCACCAGGACCATGGTCAGGAAGGGGAGCCGGTAATGGTTTAATACCGAAAGAAGAAAGGCCGGGTTTGTCCAGTCGATTAACAGATCGAAGGCGTAACCCAAACGCCCCGGAAAAAGGTGCAGGGTATTCGCCAGAAAGTGAACCAGCACAATGCCCAGGCCGAAGACCGGAATGGCGGCGATAAAAAGAAAAGCGGGGAATAAAACCTTGTCGAACACGCCTTTGCGATAGGCCGCCAGAGCGCCGAGGGCGTTACCCAAAAACCAGCCGGTGATAATGGCGGGTATCTGGAGCCGCAATGTCCAGGGAATGGCGCTGGAAATAATATCCGAAACCGCCCGGGGATATTGCCCAAAGGATTTTCCCATATCACCCTGAAATAATTTACCGATGTAAATAAAAAATTGCTGCCAGAGGGGTTTATCAAGACCGAACTCCGTCATAAATGCATCGTAGATGCGCTTAATCGCCGTGGCATCGGTCATGCCGGAAGTTGCGTTGCTGACAAGAGTTGTTACGGGATTGCCCGGAATCAGCCGGGGAAGAAGAAAGTTAAGAAGTACCGCTATAAATAATGTCAAGAGATACCACAGGGATTTTTTTCCCAGATACTTCCAATATCCGTTCATTACTGACCTTCTTTACAGTAAAGATAAAAACAGGGGCGACATTTGCCGCCCCTGTTTTTGTGAATGCTCTACTTCGCCTTGAGGTTATAAAGCCCCTTGATCGAGTAGTTGTCTATGCAGAGCTGGGGAGGAGTGCCGGAACCATCGTTCATCTTGGGGAAACCGGTCCATACGGTTTCGTTTACCGAATGGAACAAAGCAGGGCGGTACATGAGACCGGCGGTGGGCATTTCCTGAAGATAGATGACATTGAGCCGTGTCCAAAGGGTCTTGATTTTGGCCGGATCAGTTTCGGCCTGGAGCTGGGAAACAATATCAGTCGCTTCCTTGTTGATCCAGCGGCCGTAGTTCTGAATGAGGTTGGGCTGTCCCTCGGGAGGGATATCCGCACTGGACATAGCCGCATAGGCCCTGGACCAGGGAGAGGCGATATTGGCGCCCCCGGGGCTGTCCATAATGATGTCAAAGGTGCCGTTAAAACGGTCATCGGACCACACGGTGGCAACGGGGAAGTAGGTCTGAATATCGATACCGATATTCTTTCCCGCCTGGGCCACTACTTCGAGGCTGGCATTCCAATCGGACCAGCCCTGGGGACATTCGGCCCTGATACCGGAAAGTTTTACCCCGCCCTTGGCGCGGATACCGTCGGCTCCTTTTACCCAGCCGGCCTTGTCCAAAAGATCATTGGCGGCGGCGGTAGCCTTGGCCAAATCCTGGTCCCACTGGTAGGGCTTAAGGGCTGCGGCGTCAATAAGATTCTGTTCCGCCGGAACGGGCAGCATGAGAGAGGCCACATAGGGGGCGGTGTAACCGGACATGGCGTTCTGGCCGATAGTGGCATAGTCGATGGCCATAGCGATAGCCTTGCGGACCACCGGATCATTCAGGCCGGGCTTCTTGGTGTTGTAAATAATCATGGGGATAACACCGGGGAAGTAATAGGGAGCCTGGGGGATGTAGGTGGAGACGTTCGCATTGAACATGGTCCACACGGAGGAGATGAACTGCTGGGAAATATCGACTTCCGCGGCGCGGAAAGCGGCGTCTCCACCGGCGTTATCCTTATAAATGGCATGGGCCAGATATTTGGGGGCGGCAAGTTTACCGTAACGGGCAACGCCCCAATAGTTTTCAACCCGGACAAGCACCGCTTTGGTTTCGTCGGACACATAGGGAATATAAGGCCCAGTACCGATGCCTGCCATTTCCATCAGCCCGGCGGCATTCATATTGGCCCATTGGGCCAGGGCGGTTTCGCTGCTGCCGATCTTCGCTACTACCTGATCCATCACCGCTTTTTGGGTGATATAGAGCTGGCTGAGGGATAATTCAACCTGTTTGGGGTTGAAATTGGAAGCTTTCCCTTTGATCACCACGGTGGTAGCGCCCTGCGCGGTTACACTGTCAATGAAAGACCAGAAACTGGTCTGGCCGGTGGCATATTTTTTCTGCAAATCGTAAGAATTGACAACATCCGCAGCCGTTACAGGCTTGTTGTCCCAGAATTTCGCGCTTTTGTTTAAGTTAAGCGTCAGCGTTTGACCGTCCCACTTGAAGTCATCAGCCAGTTGGGGCTTGAGCGTGTTGGTAAGCTGGTCGTACACAAAGAGGGTTTCAAATATAAGCTGCCTACTGGCTCCGTAGTCTTTTCCCCAGGAATCGCCGCCCGCGAAGTAGGGCCCCCAGTTGTTTACCTTGTTCCAAAGCATCCCGTTGAAATACAGGGTCTCTTTCCGGGGAAGTTGCCCTGTAGCAGCGGCGCCACTCGACCCACTAGCGGAAGCCCCGCCGCTGGTTGACCCGCTGCTGGCAGAACCGCCTCCTGCGAAGATTGACCCTGCTGCCAAGAGCAGGCCCAATCCCAATAACGTAACTTTCTTTGAGATTTTCATATCTCCTCCTATAGAATTTGTCTGGCCGTCATGGATTTATAACAACCTCCGATCATCCTATACTTGTTTTTTGGTATTGTCAACCGAAAATCCGGTTAATTTGAAAATTTGGTTAATTTTCGCTTTTTTCGAGGTTAATAAAAGCGCCCTTCATCTGCGCGCCATATAGAGTGTAGTAACCCTGGTATTGTAACCGCTTATAGCAACCCTGAAACATCGATCTCGGCGGCGGTGCAGGGCACGGTGATGCCCCAGTTTTCCAGCGCCTCGGGGTGTATCTCGCCGAAGACACCGACGGCTTTGCCCTGATAGAGCACGGAGGCGGCGCGGCCGGGGATAAAACGGGGATCGGTGGATTCCGCCACGGTGTATTCACGGTCAAGGTAGTAGAACAGGCTTTGGAGCTGCCCGGCAATGGTGTTAAAGTTGGCATCGGCGCCGGCGTGGAGGAAGCCCGCAAATTGGCTGGTAACGGCGCCATAGTTTTCTTCATCATCCCGAAAAGCTACTTTGCCGACCTCGAAGATCCGGTGGGGGTAAGCGGCGTGGCCCGACACGGATTCGCTGGCCAATAGGGAGGAGAGGACGCTGTCCCGGACATATTCGTAATTTTCCGTCATGGGATTGGCTATGCGGATTATTTTTTCGCCCCGGCTCCGCATATTATCAATAAAATCTTTTTTGGAGCCTAAATAGTTGTAGATCATTTCCTGATAGCCCAGCCCTGCCAAAAGTTCCTTGACCCGGCGGCTGAACAGGGTGATGGGGGTCAGGCGGCCCACGGTAAAATCCCGGGGACGCGCGGGTTTGAAATTGGCAAGACCCCGGCCTATCATCACATCCTCGGCCACATCGGCGGCGTGGAGAAAGTCGTTGCGGTACTCCGGGGGATACAAGAGGACACCGTCTTTTTCTTCGGTTTCGCCCCGCTCCACTGCCCGGATCGCCTCGGCCTTGCAGCCCATTTTGTTTAATGCCCTGACACATTCGGCGGCGTCAAGCTCTTCGCCCAGAAACTTCTCTACCCGGGCCAGGGAGCAGAACACCGGCTCCTGGAAGTACCAGGGCGTTACGACATTTTTGCCGAGGGGCGTATCATACTGATATTCCACTTCCACGGGCTCTATGGTATAGCCCTGATCCGCCAAATCGCAGGCCATAATCGAAGCCGCCAGCGTCACCGAGTCCAGATCCGTGCCGGTGAGCTCCACAAAAAGGTCCGTGTCGCCCACCTGAACCGCCCCCAAATCCGCAGAATTGATGATGGGCGGATAGGACAAAATCGCCCCTTTGGAATCTGTCAGAAGGGGATGGAGGGGCTCGTGTTCCAGAATGGCGCCGTACTCCTTCCCCTTGGGGTGCTGCTTCAGTATTTCCCGCAGGGTCAAAGGACCGTCCCACTGGAGGGGCACAAAAGACACCGCATCCGGGTCCACGGCTTTATAAATAATGGGCCATTGGATGATGGCGATCCGGTAGAGCCCCATGGAAATGGTCCGCCGTTTGCGGCCAAAGTTCCAGGCCAGTTTTTCCTGGGTCTGGATCATGTCCCGCAGGGCCGCATCGCTGATAGCCTTCCCCGCCGCCACAAAGCCCGCCAAAAAAGGCCGGGCCTTTTGAACGCTTTGCTCCACGATGACCTTGCGCCCGGCCTTCCGGACACTCCCCTGCCGTGAAAAAAAGCCATACTCCGGCCTTTTGCCATCGTTATAAACCCGGAGCTGCCGGGCGCATCCGGCGGTGGACCAGAGATCCGGCCGGTTCGTATCATTCAGTTCGATCTTTAAAATTCGCTCCGCCGGGGCCAGCCCCGCATTATCCGCCTGAGGGTCCGAGTCCAGCTCCGCCTTGGCGCAGGTGAGGGCTTCCTCAAAGGAAGCCCTTTCAGCCTCCCCGCCCTCGGTCAAGTTCCAGCGCCGCCCCGCCAATGTATAAAAAGCTTCTTCATTTACTTCTATTTTAGGCATTGTTATTTCCTTGCGGACAAATTATACGGTTTTTGGGGGGCTGCGTCTATGTGCCCTGGGCATATGCCATTAGGCATTTACCAAGTCCTCCTATTTTTGCTATACTAAATCGGTAAACGAAGATCAATTCAGGAAGGAAACACCCGTGCCAGAGCCTAAAATCATTCCTATGGCGATAGAAGATGAAGTAAAAACCGCGTATCTCACCTATGCTATGTCCGTTATTGTCAGCCGGGCCCTGCCGGATGTGCGGGACGGGCTCAAGCCGGTACACCGGCGGCTGCTCTATGCCATGGACGAGCTGGGGCTGCGGCCCGGCGCGACAACCAAAAAATGCGCCCGTATCGTGGGCGACACCATGGGTAAATACCATCCCCATGGGGACCTTTCCCTCTACGATGCCCTGGTGCGGATGGGGCAGGACTTTTCCCTCCGGAATCCGCTGGTTGCCGGGCAGGGTAACTTCGGCTCCCTGGACGGAGACCCGCCGGCGGCCATGCGGTACACCGAGGCGAAACTGTCCCGCATTGGGGACGAGATGCTCCAGGACCTCCACAAGGAGACCGTGGACTTTATCCCCAACTACGATGAATCCGACAGGGAGCCCACGGTTCTGCCGGCGGCGGTGCCCAATTTACTGATCAACGGTTCCAGCGGCATCGCCGTAGGTATGGCCACCAACATGGCCCCCCACAATCTGGGTGAAGTGTGCGCGGCGGTCTGCGCCTATATCGAGAATCCGGAAATCACTATTGATGAGCTGATGAACTATGTGCCGGGGCCGGATTTCCCCACCGGGGGCATTATTTTTGGCCGCCGGGGCATTCGGGAAGCCTTCAAAACCGGCCGGGGAAAGGTTCTGGTCCGGGGCCGCTTTACCATAGAAACCACCAAGGGCGGCAAAGAGCTCATCGTCTTTAACGAGATTCCCTACAATGTAAACAAAGGTCTTTTACTGGAACGCATCGGCGCGCTGGTGCGGGACAAGGTGATAGACGGCATCGCCAATTCCAACGATGAGTCCGACCGTGACGGCATACGGATTGTCATTGAGCTGAAAAAGGGCGCCATCGTCAAGGTCGTGCTGAACCAGCTTTTTTCCAACACCCAGCTCCAGTCTTCCTTCAGCATTATCAATTTGGCCCTGGTCAAAGGCCGGCCCCAGTGCCTTAACTTAAAAGAGCTTATCCATTACTTTGTAGAGCACCGGGTTGATGTGGTTACCCGCCGTACCCGTTTTGAATTGCGCAAGGCCGAGGAACGGGCCCACATTTTGGAAGGCCTGGTTATCGCCCTGGCCAATATCGACGAAGTGATCGCCGTTATCAAGGCTTCACGGGATGTCAATACCGCCCGGACAAATTTGCAGGAACGCTTTAACCTCAGCGAGGCCCAGTCACAGGCAATTGTGGATATGCAGCTCCGCCGTTTAACGAGCCTGGAAATTGAAAAACTGGAACAGGAATTAGCGGATCTTAAAGTCCAAATCGCCTATTATAAATCGCTCCTTGCTGATGAAACGAAACTGCGGAGCCTTATAAAAGATGAAACCAAAGCCGTGGCGGAAAAATATGGTGATAAACGGCGCACGGAAATTGTCGCCGGAGAAGTGGAAAATATCAACATAGAGGACCTCATCAAAAAAGAAGAGATGATGATCCTTATCTCCAATTTGGGTTATGTAAAACGGGTCCCCGTGTCGGCCTATAAAAATCAGGGCCGGGGCGGCAAGGGCATGGTCAGCGCCAAACTCTCCGAAGACGATTTTCTGGAGCAGGTTTTTGTGGCCTCTACCCACGAGTACATCATGTTTATCACCAGCGAGGGAAAGGCCTACTGGATGAAGGTCCACGAGCTGCCCGAGGGGAGCCGCACCAGCAAAGGCGCCCACATCAAGAGCCTCCTCACCGTGACGCCCAACGAGGAGATCACCGCCGTGGTGAGCCTTAAAGACTTTTCCAGTGAACGTTGTCTCTTTCTGGGCACCGCCCGGGGCGTCGTTAAGAAAGTAAAGGTTGATGCATTTAACAATGCAAAAACCAAGGGCGTCATCGCCATCAAACTTGATGAAGGTGATAAACTGGTCAGCGCCCTTTTAACCTCCGGCGCTGACGAGGTGGTGCTTATCTCCCGCCGCGGCCAGGCATTACGTACCCACGAGGATCATGTCCGGGCCATGGGCCGCTCGTCCCGGGGCGTTACCGGCATGAAGCTGGACAGCGACGACGAACTCACCGGCCTTCTCCGGGTGGATGACCAGGAAAAAATGCTTATCATCTCGGAATACGGCTATGGCAAACGGGTCGAATTTAGCGAGTTTTCCTCCCACGGCCGGGGCACCGGCGGCCAAAAGATCTACACGATCTCCGAAAAAACCGGGGAACTCGTGGGCTGCGTTACTGTGCTGGATAAGGAAGAGATCATGTGCATCACCAGTCAGGGCAAGTCGATAAAACTGAAGGTGTCCACCATCAGCGTTATGGGCCGCAGCGCACAGGGGGTCCGCATCCTGAGCATAGACAAGCCGGATTTCGTTATCGGCGTAGACCGCATTGTACAGGAAGCCCCGGAAACATCGGACTTGTCTGCAGACAAATCCGCGAAGCCTGAGGGCACGGAAGATGGCGGGCAGGAATTATCGTTTTAACTGTCATGGAGCATCAAGTTAATGTCCCGCTGGAAATTTTCCGCGCCCTAGCGGTGTTTGGCGCTTTTTGGGGAGGATTCTACCGGCTTGTACGGCCCGAAGTGCGGCGGCGGCGGGTGATGCTTTTACTGTTCATGGCGGCGTTCCGGCCGGTCTGGTTTTTTACCGGTATCATTTTACAGGAGACCTTTTCCGGCGCCCTTGGTCTGGTATGGATCGTGGTATGTTTTGGAATTTTCATCAGCCTCTGCGACAAACCGGGCCGGGCGGCCGTAACACTTGCGTATCATGTGGGCATCCTGCTCTATTTTGATGTGCTTTTTCGCGGTGTTCTAACTCTCTATGCAAAAGAGCTTGTGGATTATAATTCGCCGCTCTGGTTCGTGAATACCCTCATTGAGGCGCTCTTTATCCTGTGCTGGATAGAATACTACTACCGTGTCATGCGGAAATACCCGGCAGCCCTGGCGCTTCGTTTTTGGCTGGTACTTCTGGTTCCCCTGTACGCAGGCTGGCTGCTGTTTAATATCTTTATTGAAAAGGATGCCCCCCTTGCTGAAATGGGGAGTGAACCCCTGTGGTTTGGTCTTTCCTTCGGAGTTTTGCTGCTGGCCCTTAATCTGCTGGTATTCTACCTGTATGTGAAGCTTTCCATTTCCTACGAAGCGCAGGTTTTTGCCGGAGAGCTCGCGAACACGCCGCCGGTTTGGACAGCGGAGCGGGGGCTGTCCGAGGCGTTTATCCAAAAATATGAACTTTCACCCCGGGAACGCGAGACGGCGGAGATAATGCTTCTGGGAAAAAACGACAAAGAAATCGCCCGGGAATTGAATATTTCCGTAAACACCGTGCAGGCGCACTTGAAAAGTATCTACCGGAAAACGGGCGCCGGCGGACGTTTTGCCCTGTTCGCACTGGTCCGGGGCTAAAAACCGGCATTAACCGTAACAGGATGCTGTGGCCTTTGGTGCTGTCCATTGGACAGACTGCTTTAAACAGCTCACTTTTCATGCTATACTTATCTTACTATGACAATTGAACAAACCGTAGATATTCCCGCCAGCCATAGGCTGACTATTGAGGTGCCGCGGGAAGTACCGGCGGGGCCGGTTATTCTCACCTTTACGCCCAAATCGGCGGAAAAGCCCCATTGGACGCCGGAACCACCCCTTCCCCGGGTGCATACGCTGGAAGAGGCCATCGCCCAGGCCGAAGCTCAGGCCGCCCGCCGCAGAGCCGATCCTTCTATCCCGCTTTTTAACGGTATGTGGGGCTGTCTTAAGGACAGCAAAACTTTTGACGGCGATCCTGTCGCCATTCAGCGGGAGATGCGTGATGAGTGGCCCGACTAAATTTGTTTTTGACACCAACGCCGCACTGGTTGGTATAAAGGCGGCCACATCCATAGAGGAAGCAAGCGTGGATTTATCCGGCTCGCTTCCCTTTGTCAGCGTCATCGTCCGCATGGAACTTTTGGCCAAGCCGGCACTGTCTCCGGACGAATTGGCAAAAATCCATGCTTTTCTTGGCAGCGTTACGGTGGTTCCCCTTACGGAAGAAATTGAAGAAGCAGCCATAGTTATCCGCCGGGACGTGAAGCTCAAACTGCCGGACGCCATTGTCGCGGCAACAGCCCTTAAGCTGGGCGCTGTCCTGCTTACCAACGACAGTGAATTTACCAAAAAGCCCATATCCGGTCTTACCGTCCAATCCCTCATATAACGTACCGGGGCTAAAAACCGGCATTAACCGTAAATAGTAATACCAATTCTCACCTTTTTACCGCAACCGGTAATGTACACCTCAAAACTACGGCCCTATAGTGAGGGTATCCCTTTTTTGGAGGCAAGAGATGCGGTTGGAGAAATACAATCATCCGGTTTTGTTTTATGGGGCGGCCATCGGTTTTCCCTGGATTTGCTGGTTTATAGCGGCATGGTTAAGCCGTCAATGGGATGGAAATCCTGCTGCTATGGTGTGGGGCAGTGTTCTCGGCGTACTCGGCCTGTGCGGCCTGGCTGCTATTGCCATGATATTAATACTTCCCGACAGGGAAATGAGGCAGGAACTATTTTCCCAGATTTTCAATTTTAAAGGCATTCGCCCCATTTTCTGGATTTTGAGTTTTGTGCTTTTTCCGGCAAGCATATTGTCGGCACAGGCGGTTTCTTTGCTTTTTGGGTATAGCGTATCACAATTTAAAATCGTGGAACACATATCGTTTTCCGCGGGTGTGCCTTCCATAGGAATTATTCCCGCATGGTTTTTAATTGCAGCAGCTCCGATACTGGAAGAATTCGGCTGGCATACCTACGGAATTCATTGTGTAAGACGGCATTTCAATCTGCTAATAACCTGTATTATTTTTGGGGTTATATGGGGAGTTTGGCATATGCCCTTAGGTTTTATAAAAGGTACTTATCAAGAGGTGGTGGCGGAAACAGGGGTACTACATTCAATAAATTTTATGGTAAGCCTTGTCCCTTATTTGATAATAGATAATTGGCTGTATTATAAAACCAACAGAAATATGTTTTTGGAAATTTTGTTTCATTTTGAAGCCAACTTTTTCAATGAAATTTTTCAGACTCACCCTGACAGTAAAATAATACAAACCATATTATTATTAATTTTCTCAATATTGATTATTTGCAAAGAAAAGAAATTTTTCTTCGGCAAATCACACGAGGAAATATTTATTTGATGTTTTGCTGCCCGGCAGATTCATTTCTCAGGTTTCTTTTTTACAAACAGGGATATAAATATCACAGACCTTCCCTGTTTCTGTCATGCAGCGATCATCGTAAAGTTCAAAGTCAACCTTACCTTCGGCAAATTCATACCCCGACGCTGGAAACCATTCAGAAAAGATATATTTCCATGTTCCCTGAATTGCAGGTGAAAAATTGGCTCCATCGGCGGGCGGTGAGCTGAATATTGCGTACAATGCTTCCGGGATGGTGCAGACATGGTATTCTGAAGGAATATCACTGCCTTCTTTAACTTCAACACCGATGACATATTCAAATTCACCATTTTCAGGATTCTCGGGGAAGCAAGCTCCGTATTCCTCGTGGCTTTTGAGAAATGCCTCCTTGTGTAGTTTTTCATATCTGCCATCGGCCATATAATCGATCCAAAATTGGGGGATAGCTTTAAGATTTTCCCCGTCTTTTGACCTTGTCCTGATGGCAAAACCCGCAATCCTGACCGCCGGTTTCTTAACCATTTTTGGTTCCATAACAATACCTCCATTAATATGTTGTATTTTTACAACACGCTCTGCAAAAACTGCCTGGTGCGGTCGTTTTCCGGTTTATTGAACATCACCTCAGGGGAATTGGTTTCCAGAATTGCGCCTTCGAACATGAACACCACGCGGTCGGCGACTTCTTTGGCAAATCCCATTTCGTGGGTTACCACCAGCATAGTCATTCCCTGCCCTGCGAGCTGCTTCATGACCGCTAACACTTCGCCGACCAGTTCCGGATCAAGGGCGCTGGTGGGCTCGTCAAAAAGCATGATGCGCGGTTCCATGGCCAGGGCCCGGGCGATAGCCACCCGCTGCTGCTGACCACCTGAAAGCTGGGCGGGGTAGGCGTCTATCTTGTCTCCCAGGCCCACCCGCTCAAGGATCTGTTTTGAGCGTTCCCGGGCTTCTTCAAGGGAAAGTTTGCGCACGTGCATAGGGGCAAGCATCACGTTTTCGATTGTCGTCTTGTGGGGGAAAAGGTTGAAACGCTGGAACACCATGCCCACTTCCAGCAGGGCTTTACCGCGTTCATCGTGGTGCATTTTTACTTTGTTGATGCCGTGGTGGCAGTCAAAAAGCAGTTTGTCTTCAATAAAGATTTGGCCTTCATCTATGGTCTCAAGATGATTGAGCGCACGCAGGTAGGTTGATTTGCCCGCGCCGGAAGGCCCGATGATGCAGACCACTTCCCGCTGTTCCACCGTCAGGGAAATGTTTTTAAGCACCTCCAGGGGACCCCGGCCCTGGCTGCCGTGAAAGGTCTTGCACACCCCGGTTGTTTTAATCATGGACATGGCACAGCCCCTTATTCATAAACCGAATATTTCTTTTCCAGCCTGTGGAAGATAAACGAAAAGATGGCGGTGATGATCAAATAGAGGATCATCGCCGGGATATACACTAACGCCGATCGGGTGGAACCTTCGATGTTCCGGGTCGCCTTGGTAATGTCAACTAAGGCTATCATCGATACCAATGAGGCGTCTTTCAGCATCATGATAAATTCGTTGCCCACCGGCGGAATGAGCCGCCTGATGGACTGGGGAAAAATCACCAGCCGCATGGTTTGTGTGTAAGACAGGCCCAGGGCGCGGCTGGCCTCGAACTGCCCCTTGTCTATGCTCTGGATTGCGGCGCGGATAATCTCGGCGCAGTAGGCCGCGGAGTTAAGGCTGTAGGCGATAAAGGCGTAGATGAACCGATCCACCTCGGCCTGCCCGGTGTTGATAAGAAAAAAACTTGAGGCCATGGGCAGGGCGTAGTAGATGAAGTAGAGCTGCATGAGGAGCGGCGTACCCCGGAAGAAGAACACGTATGCGCTGCAGGATTTTTGGATAACCGCATTCTTCGACATCTTCCCCAGGGCGATGAAGAGACTGAGGATCACCCCCGCCGTGATGGCCAGCACCGTTAGAGATATGGTTATCCTGGCACCGGCCAGCAGTGCGGGGATCCAGTTTATTATCTGCTGTAGTTTAGTCACTTATGGTGCCGTATTACCGGGCCGCGGTAACCAGGTCCATGCCGAACACGTCCCGGGAAATTTTCAGCATGGTGCCATCCGCAAAAAGCGCGTCCAGAGCCTTGTCGATTTCCGCAGTCAGGGCATCGTTCCCTTTCTTCATGCAGATGCCGAATTTCTCTGCTTCCGGGCTTTCCCACACGATCTCGAAGGGGCTGTCCGCCGGGGCGATATAGTCGTAGGCCACCAGGAGGTCGGTAACAATTACATCCACCCGGCCCAGTTTGAGCTCGTCAAAGCAGTACATCACCTTTTCGTATTCCCGGGGATTAAACTTGAGGCCCTTTTCGGCAAGATCAGTCATGTAGGTATCCGATGTGGTCTCTTCCTGATAGGCCACGTTGAGGCCTGTGCAGTCCTCCGGGGTCCGCGCGGCGATTTTAGTGTCTTTCATCAGCACCATGGCCAGGGTATTGGACACATAGGGTTTGCTGAAATTGTGGACCGCAATGCGCGCGGGGTTGATGGTAACCGACGACATGATGCAGTCGTACTTGCCCGTGTCCACGCCGGCAAAGATGCCGTCCCAGGCGGTATCCACAAACTCCACCTTGAGGCCCATTTTTTCCGCCACCGCCTTGGCCATCTGTACATCAAAGCCAATGGGCGTCTTGCCGTCGGCGTCGTAATACTCCATCGGGGGATAGCCGATTTCCATGCCTACCGTGAGCACTCCCGGCTTGATTGTCAGCCCGCCGGATTGCTGCTTGCCGCCCCCCGCGAAGAGAGAACCGCAGACCGCCAGAATTACCAGAGCCGTCAAAACTACCTTTTTCATTCATTCCTCCTTCAAAGCAATATATGAAAAATCAGTATATCAGCAGCGGAAAGGAGGGGCAAGTGGTGGGCTGGTATTTCCCCTGAAAAATGGGGTATCATCAATATATATGACGAATGACCCTCTCTCTTTTTCCTCCTTTGGTTTATCCGGTGAAATGTTAAACGCCCTTGAACGAAAAGGATTCAGCGTCCCCAGCTCCATACAGGCTATTGCGCTGCCCCGGCTTTTGGCTGATACCGGCCATCTGATTGTGAAGGCCCGGACCGGCACGGGGAAGACCGCCGCCTTTGGTATTCCGCTGGTGGAAAAAATTAAGGCCGGGGGCCATATTCCCCGGGCATTGATCCTGACGCCGACCCGTGAGTTGGCCCTCCAGGTAAGCCGGGAGATTGCCTCCCTGGTTTCAGGCCCCTACCCCCGGCTCACGGCGGTTTATGGCGGAGCCTCCATCAGAAGTCAGATTCTGGACCTTAAGCGGGGAACCGAGGTGGTGGTGGGCACCCCCGGCCGTATCATGGATTTGATGGATCGAAAAGTTTTGGATCTTTCCGGCATAGACTGGTTCATTCTGGATGAAGCGGACGAGATGCTGGACATGGGTTTTTTTGAGGATGTCGAAAAGATTCTGCAATCGGTAAAGGCCGAACGCCGGGTGGCGCTTTTTTCCGCCACCATGCCGGAGCCTATTCTCCGGGTGGTCCGGGAATATTTGGGCAAGGTGGATATTCTGGAAGATACCGCCCCTGATGATGAAAAACCGGCGGTGGATCAGTTTTATATGGTGTTAAAAAAAGAAGACCGGCTGGAGGCTTTGCGGCGGGTCATCGACGGATCGGAAGATTTTTACGGCCTTATTTTTTGCGCTACCAAAATCGGCGCCGACGAGCTTTCCCGGCGGCTGGTGGAGGGGGGCTATCCGGCGGAGGCCATACACGGGGACCTTTCCCAGGAGGCACGAGAGAGGACCCTGCGGCGTTTCCGCTCCCGGCTCACGACGATCCTCGTGGCCACCGATGTGGCGGCCCGGGGGCTGGATATTGAGCGGCTTACCCATGTGGTAAATTGGGATATGCCCAACGACCGGGAAACGTACATTCACCGTATCGGCAGAACCGGCCGGGCGGGGCGGCGGGGCAAGGCGGTAAGTTTGGCGCTGCCCGCTGAACGGGCAAAACTGGAGCACCTTTCCCGGAGCATGGAAAAAACCCTGGGAAGCAGAATCCAATGGATGCGGGTGCCCTCGGTAAAGTCGGTGATGAAGGCCCTGCGGCTGCGGATTGTGCAATCGGTGGCGGGGGCGCTGCCGCTGTCCGAAGAAGAGCCGGTTACGGAAGATGTTGTGTCATTACCGGTGGATGAGGCCCAGGCTGAATTGACCCTTGTTGATAAGGCCGCCGGGGAGGGGCTTGAAACAGTTACCGAATCAGCCGCCGAAGATTTTTCGCCATTTCTGGCAAAGGTTTGCCGCAGCTTAATCGAGCGCATGGGGGCGGAGCGGGCGGTAACGGCCCTGGTCTCCCTGAGTTACGGCAGTCTGCTGGACCCCGCCCGTTACGGGGTAGTGACGGAAATCCCTGAGTATCCGGTCCACGAGGAGGGCCGGGGCAAGTTTGGCGGCGGCAGCAGACACGCGGCCTTTCGCCATGGCGTTCACGGTAATGGGCATAGTAATGCTGGGCATAGCAATGCCCATGGCAGCCGCCATAATGCATCGTATAATGCGCCGGTGGAATTTTCTTCCGGAGGATCGGTCCGGCTTTATGTGGGCCTGGGAAAAAAACACGGGGCCACGGCCAAGGATTTGGCGGGGCTTTTGATGAAGGCCGGCGGCGTGCCGGGGCGTTTGGTAGATGCCATCGAAATAAAAGACTACTGTGCCTTTGCCAGCTTACCTGAGGATGCGGCCAGACGGGCCTGTTCCTTTAGCGGTAAAAATTCCGAAGAACCGGTAATTCGGCCCGCTTCGCCCCGGGGCCGGGTATAACGCTATTGCTGTAGTGGTTTTATGGCAAGCGGCATTTCAGGCTAAGCGGCCTTTCAGGCCGCAGGTTTCAGCGACCGGCGGCAATGGGCCGTGGCGATCTCGGCAACGGCGGTGATGTCTCTGGCATAGTAATCGGCTCCGATGGCGGCGCAGTACCGTTCGGTCACGGGCTTTCCGGCGATCAGAATTTTTACCCGGCTGCGGATTCCCGCATTTTCCGCCGCGGTTAAAAGGCCCTTCATATTCACCATGGTGCCGACCAGATTTGCGGTGCAAACGATGAGCCGGGCATCTTCTTCTTCGACGGCGGCATCAATAAATTTTTCAGCCTCCACAGAAACCCCCAGATCCACGACCTGCAATCCCCGGCACCGCATCAGGGTTACCATGATATTTTTTTCAATGTCGTAAAAATCTTTATGCACGGTTCCGGCGATAATGGTTCCCGCAAAGTTATTGTTTTCCGATTCCGGCGCGGCCTCCAGGGTGCGGAGGCCCCGGTTCAGCGCTCTGGCTGCGGCGAGAAATTTCGGCGCGCAGGAAGGCTTGTATAAATAGAGTCCCTCTGCGGCATTGATCCCCGCCGTAAGCCCTTCTTTAAGAATTTCTTCGACGCTGTATTTTTCTTCCAGCGCATTGTTGACGAGGCCCGCCGTCTCCGGCGCTTTCCCCGATTGCACACACCGGGAAATTTCTTTTAAATCAATCATCTTTCCTCCCTGTAAAAATTGTGGACAGAAATTTCCGGAGTTTTTCCCTGGCTCCGGTATTTCCCCGGGCTCATGCCGCTGTAGGCCTTAAATATTTTTGAGAACCAGCTCTGATCTTCAAAACCGGAAAGACCCGCAATTTCACTTAACGATAGATTCGTTTCCGCCAGCATCGCGGCAGCTTTTTCCACCCGCAGGCGATTCAAATAAGTGGAAAGATTTTCTCCCATTTCTTCTTTGAAAACCGTACTGAAGTAGGGCGCCGAAAGTCCCGAAACGGCGGCGATTTCCTGCAGGCTGATCTTACGGGTAAAATTCTCCCGGATAAATTGTTCCGCTTTTCGCAGAGCCGCCGCATGGGGGATTCCCTGGAACGAAAATATCTGGGCGGCAATTTTTTCCACGATAGTGTGCAGGATGTCGGTCAGATCTTCAATGGTCTCGGCGTCTTCAATCTGCTTTAAATATTTGTTGTTGTTTTC
>BNUV01000038.1 GCA_025997615.1 Spirochaetia bacterium | reverse complement strand
AATGACGACGGAAGTAAAAAGCAAGAAAGCACGCGGTACGAAAATGCCCGTGGCGCCTGAATCCAATCAGGATTTGTCTCTTGATCCCGCGGTGATAAAACTCATTGAGTATGCCAAGGAAAAAAAGACCCTTTCCTATGATGAGCTTTCCGACTATCTCCCGGAGCATATCGCCAATTCCGATAAAATTGAACAGGTACTGGCCCTGCTGGAGGCCAATAACGTCCAGCTTATCGAGGAAGAATCTTCCGGCGACGAGGAGCCGGAACCCCGTAAAAACGCCGCCGCGGAAAAGAAACGGCTGGTTTACAGCGAAAAAGAATCCTCGGTGGATGATCCCGTCAGGCTGTACCTCCGGGAAATTGGCCGGGAACATCTTTTGAGCGCCGAACAGGAAGTGGAACTTTCCAAGGCTATGGAGGAAGGGGAAAATATCATCAAAGGGGTGATCAAAAAATCCGGCATGATCATCCCCGAATTTTACCATATTGCCCAGAAAGCTTTTTCCAAACGGGATTTCAAGGATCTGAACCTTTCCAAAAAAGAGATCACCGAGCACATGACCGAGCGGCGCCGCCTGGGTCAGTTTTACAAGGAAACCCTGCGGGTGGTGCTGGCGGATCTGAAAAATTATATCGAGGTGAAAAAGCGGCTCATCTCCCGGGGCGCCAGTATTTTTGAAGATCCCGAACTCAACGAAATTCGGGCCCGTATCATGGAGATCATCAATGGCGCGGAAATTCATCCCGAGGAGATAAACAGTTTTTCGGAAAAGTTTATCCAGGCAGCAAAGAAGATCAAACGTTACAAAAAAGAACAGGAACGGATCGAAAAGCACCTGAGGGTAGGATCGTTTAAGGAACTGCGGGCTTTGGGCCGGGCTTTGACCATTAAAGAAGACCGGGAACGGCTGGAACAGGAGTTGAATCTTTCTTCCGACGAGATCAAGGAAAAGATACGGCTCATCCAGCTGAACGAAAAAAAGCTCCGCCAAATGGAAGCGGAATTCGAGGAATCCATCGAGAGCATAAACCTGATGGCCCGGGAGATAAACCACGGGCGGGTCATGCTGAAAAACGCCAAGGACCGGCTTATCAAGGCGAATCTGCGGCTCGTGGTTTCCATCGCCAAAAAATACACCAACCGGGGGCTTCACTTTTTTGATCTGGTGCAGGAAGGAAACATTGGCCTTATCAAGGCGGTGGAAAAATTCGAGTACCAGAAGGGGTTTAAATTTTCCACCTACGCCACCTGGTGGATCCGGCAGGCCATCACCCGGTCCATTTCGGATCAGGCCCGGACTATCCGGGTGCCGGTTCACATGATAGAGCAGATCAACAAGGTGATCCGGGAATCCCGGCAGCTCATGCAGGTTCTCGGCCGGGAGCCCAACGACGAGGAAATCGCCGAGAAGCTGGGGTGGAATGCTCAGCGGGTTAAGCAGGTAAAAAATGTGGCCCGGGAACCTATCAGCCTGGAAACCCCTATCGGCGAGGAGGAAGATTCCCTTTTGGGGGATTTTATCGAGGACAAGGACGTGGAAAATCCCGCTACCCAGACCGCCTTTACCATGCTTCAGGATCAGCTCTCCATGGTGCTTTCCACGCTGCCGGTTCGGGAGCAGGAAGTCCTCAAGATGCGTTTCGGCCTGGACGACGGGTATTCCCTGACGCTGGAAGAAGTGGGGCTTTATTTTGAGGTAACCCGGGAACGGATCCGGCAGATTGAAGCAAAAGCTTTGCGGCGGCTGCGGCATCCCCGGCGGAGCCGCCCCTTGAAAGATTATTTAGATCACTGATGATATAAGGAGTAAAGGAAAAATTATGGCAATGGATGAAGTGTTTGATAAACTGCGGACTCTGCAGGATATTCTTTCGGAAAAATTCGCCCTGGAACAGCAGATTCAGGAAATTCCCAAACTGCTTTCCACACAGGAAGAACTTCTGGCCCGGCTCAAAAAGTCCTTCATTGAAAAAAATCAGGACTACGAAACGGCGAAAGCTTCCGAATCGGAATTTTTTAATCTGCTGGGGGACGCTGAAAAAGCCCGGGAACGGGCCGAAAAAAACATGGACGTTATCAGCACTCAGCGGGAATACGAGGCTCTGGATAAAGAGATCCGGGATGCCTCCGAAAAGGAACAGCAGTACCGCAAGGATCTCCAGCGTGAAGAACGGCAAATCGCCGATTTGGACGAGCAGATGAAACAGACTGCCGCCCTCATCGAACAGCAGGAAGCGGATCTGGCGGAACGCCGGGTGGGCATTGAGGCGGAAATCGCCGAAAAAAAAGCCCAGATGGATAAACTGGCCCAGGACGAAAAAAACCTGACCCCCGGCCTGGACCCGGAGGTGCTTTTTAAATTCGAGCGGATTATCCGGAACAAAATGGGCCGGGGTATTGTGGCCATCAAGGGCGGCGTCTGTATGGGTTGCCACATGATCCTCCCCATCCAGTTTGCCAACGATGTGCGCAAGGGGGAAGAAATTGTCTTCTGCCCCTACTGTTCCCGGATCCTCTACTACGAAGAATCGGAACAGGGCGAGGAAGAATTCTTTGATACGGAAGATTCCGGCAGCCTCTCGGATCTGGACGATACAGACGAAGATGATTTTGAAGAAGAAGAAGAGGAAGAAGAAAAAGTAAACGCCGATTATGAAGAATGAGGATTTTTTAACGATGAACCAGGCCGCCGCGGGGCGCCGCTTCGGCGGATCGCCTCGAGGAAAGTCCGGGCTCCGCAGGGCATGATGCCGGGTAACACCCGGGCGGGGTTTTTCCCCGACAGAAAGCGCAACAGAAAGTAAACCGCCTATGTCAATGGGCCGCCTTCGGGGGGCCCGGCGGCAGGTAAGGGTGAAACGGCGGGGTAAGAGCCCACCCCGGCAACGGTAACGCTGCCGGTAAGATTTTGGCTATGGCCAGAATCCGGCAAGCCTCATCAGGAGCAAAGTTAAACAGCGGTGGGCGGCCCGCCCATACACCGCGGGTAAACTGCTGGATACGGCCCGTAAGGGCCCTACCAGATAGATGGCGGCGCGGCAATGGCCCCCGGTCAGAATGGCCGGAGACCAGAACCGGCACAGAACCCGGCTTATGGTTCATCGTTTTTTTTGTTGACAAATGACAGGACTTCCTCAATAATGTCCCTTATGAAAATAACGTTTATCGGGGCGGGGAGCGTAGGCTTTACCCGCAAACTGGCTGCCGACATTCTTACGGTGCCGGAGCTGCGGGAAACGGAAATCTGTCTTATGGATATTGATGCTTCCAATCTGGAAATGATCTACCATGTGCTGGACAGGGACATTAAGGCCAATAATCTTGGCAAGGTAAAGCTTACCAAAACAACGGATCAGAAAAAAGCCATTGAAGGGGCAAAATATATTGTCTCCGTGGCCCGGGTAGGCGGCCTTGACGCCTTTGCCTTGGATGTGGAAATCCCCCTGAAATACGGGGTGGATCAGTGCGTAGGGGATACGATCTGCGCCGGGGGCATCATGTACGGCCAGCGGACCATTCCCGTTATCATGGGGATTTGCAAGGACATAAAAGCCGTGGGGGAAAAGGACGCGGTGTTCCTCAACTATTCCAACCCCAATGCCATGAATACCTGGGCTGCCAATACCTATGGCGGCGTGCAAACCCTGGGGCTCTGCCACGGCGTGCAGCACGGTCATAGCCAGATTGCCGAAGTTCTGGGGCTTCCGGTTTCCGAAGTTGATATTATCTGCGCGGGGATCAATCACCAAACCTGGTATATAGAGGTTAAGCACAAAGGCAAAGATATGCGGGATAAACTCCTTTCGGGATTCAAAAATCATCCGCGATATAAAAAAGAGGAAAAGGTCCGCATTGATATTCTGGAGCGTTTCGGTTATTACAGCACCGAAAGTAACGGCCATCTTTCTGAATATCTTCCCTGGTACCGGAAGCGGCCGGATGAGATCGACCAATGGATCGATTATTCATCATGGATAAACGGTGAACGGGGGGGCTATTTGCGGGTATGCCGGGAGGCGAGGGCGGCCTTTGAAAAAGAGGCCAAAGAATACCAGACCATGAAGCCCCTTAAATATACGGCAAAAAACCGTTCCACCGAACACGGCTCCCACATCATCGAGGGGCTTGAAACAGGCCGCATTTACCGGGGCCACTTTAACGTGATCAACAGGGGAGCTATTACCAATCTGCCCCCGGACTGCGTGGTGGAGGTTCCCGGTTATGTTGACGGCAACGGCGTTTCCATTCCCCTCGTGGGGGCTTTGCCTTCTCCCCTGGCGGCCATCTGCAATGCCAGTATCGCGGTGCAGCGTCTTTCCGTGGAGGCCGCCCTTGAAGGCGATGCGGTCAAGCTCAAACAGGCCATGCTTCTGGACCCCTTGACCGGTGCGGTCTGTAATCCCCCTGAAGTCTGGAAGATGACCGATGAAATGCTCAAGGCCGAAAGCAGGTGGCTGCCCCAGTACAAGGGTTACATCAAAAAGCTGTAAAGCATATAAAGTATATAAGGAGATCTTATGACCAAGATAACTTTTTTCGGAGCGGGAAGCACTGTTTTTGCCAGGAATGTGTTGGGGGATTGTATGTGTTCCCCGGTTATGCAGGACTGTGAAATCGCCCTTTACGATATTGACGGGGAACGGCTCAAGCAGAGCCAGACCATCATTGAGGCCCTGAACAGGGGCCAGGGCGGTAAGGCCAAAATAAAGTCGTACCTGGGGGTTGAAAACAGAAAAGAGGCGCTTAAAGGCGCCCGCTTTGCGGTGAACGCTATCCAGGTAGGGGGTTACGATCCGGCGACTATTACGGATTTTGAGATCCCGAAGAAATACGGCCTTCGCCAAACTATCGCCGATACCCTGGGGATAGGCGGCATCATGCGGGCGCTCCGCACCATTCCGGTGATGGAAGATTTTGCCCATGATATGGAAAGTGTCTGCCCCGACGTTATATTTTTGAATTACACCAACCCCATGGCCATGCTTTCAGGCTATATTCAGCGCTACACCGGGGTAAAAACCGTGGGCCTCTGCCACAGTGTGCAGGTTTGTTCCGAACATCTCCTTAAAGCCCTCGGCATGGAAGACAAGCTCGAAGGGCGGATCGAAAAAATTGCCGGGATTAATCACATGGCATGGCTTTTGGAAATTCGGGACAGAGAGGGCCGGGACCTTTACCCGGAGATTAAGAAGCGGGCCGCCGAAAAAAACATCCGCGAGAAACACGGTGATATGGTCCGTTTCGATTATATCGAAAAACTGGGTTATTACTGCACCGAATCCAGCGAGCATAATTCCGAGTACAACCCGTTCTACATAAAAAATAAATACCCGGAGCTTATTGAAAAATTCAATATTCCCCTGGATGAATATCCCCGCCGCTGTATCGCTCAGATCGCAGACTGGACCGGGGAATATAAGGAGCTTTCGGGAAAATCGGAGCTTCCCCATGAACGCAGCAAGGAATACGCTTCGCACATCATGGAGGCGGTGATCTCAGGCAAGCCCTACAAGATTGGCGGGAATGTGATAAACAAAGGTTCCATTCCCAACCTTCCCGCGGAGGCCTGCGTGGAAGTTCCCTGTCTGGTGGATTCAAGCGGCATCTCCCCTTGTTATGCCGGCCCCCTGCCGCTTCAGCTCGCCGCCATGAACATGAGCAATATCAATGTCCAGCTTTTGGTGATCGAAGCGGCCCATGCCCGTAAAAAAGAGCATATCTATCATGCCGCGATGATGGACCCCCATACCGGGGCGGAGCTGTCCTTGGATGACATCGTAAAGATGGTAGATGAGCTTATTGCGGCCCACGGTCCCTTCATGGCCGCGTACAAGTAGCCAGGGCGGTTTTTAGTGGCTCAACATTTCTCCTGGTTTATCCTTGACCTTGCGGAGTAAAAGTCCTATAATCTCCGCAGAATATGCGGAGATTGGCCCCTATAATCTCCGCGAACCGTATGCACGGCAAGGAGAGCGGCACAATGGAACCGGTATATCTATACGAATACCCCGATTGGACATGTTTTACGTGGAACACTGCGGCAACGCTTGAAAGTCTTACCCATGCGGTTGCGTTACAGGGGAAACTTTTGGGGAGGATGGAACAATTCGGCTTTGATGTTCGGCAGGATACAGAGTTTCATCATTTGACCGAAGAGATTATTCGTTCCAGCGAGATTGAAGGCGAAATTTTGGACGAAGCGCAGGTGCGGTCATCCATTGCGCGGTATTTGGGCATCAGTTTTGAAAATAGCGTTTACCCCTCGCATCATATTGACGGCGTTGTACAAATGATGCTTGATGCGACACACAATTTTACCGCTCCGTTGACGGAGGAACGACTGTTCGGCTGGCACGCGGCGCTGTTTCCCAACGGCCACAGCGGCTATTTTAAGATTGCGGTAGCGCGCTATCGGGATGACGCGAACGGCCCAATGCTGGTGGTATCGCAAAAAGCACGGGACACGATGGTGCATTATCAGGCGCCAGGGGCGGCACTGGTACCCGGTATGATGATCGAATTTTTGGACTGGGTGAATCACGACACAAGTGTTGGCATCAAGAAGGAGAGTGCGCACCCGCTTATCAAAGCGGCAATCAGCCACCTGTGGTTTGTGACTATCCACCCGTTTGACGATGGGAACGGGCGTATTGCACGCGCTATTACCGATATGTTACTTTCGCGCGCCGATGAGACTCCGCTGCGTTTTTACAGTATGTCTGCGCAGATTCAAAAAGAAAAGAAAGGCTACTACGATATTTTGGAGCGTACGCAAAAAAGCCCAGGCAATATTACCGAATGGCTGAATTGGTTTTTGACTTGTCTTTCACGCTCAATCGAAAACGCAAACATGGTGATAGACAAGATAGCGCGAAAGGCAGTCTTTTGGCGCGACAATGCCCTGCTCGTGAGCGATGAGCGGCAGCGCAAAATACTCAATATGCTGTTTGACGGTTTTGACGGACATCTTACGTCGTCGAAATTTGGGAAAATAGCATGCTGCTCGCAAGATACCGCCGGGCGTTTGCTCAAGGATTTAGTTGGTAAAGGCATCCTTTCGCAGGAAGGTGCGGGAAGAAACACACATTACGTGTTAGTATCGTAGATAATCCAAGTTTGCGCGCAGACCGAAAGTCTGACGCCGCCGCAGCAGCTGTTTGGCTTCCGTATTTTTGTAAAAAACACTTATCAAAACAGTCGGCATTTAGCAAGTTTGTCCTCTTGCCGGGGATGAAAGGTTACGAGCTGTAGCCAGAACCCTCCTGCCTTCCCGAAGCCCTTCCCGCAACGCCGGACAGGGCTTTTTTTCGCCTTTTTCCACCTCCGTTCCCGTCGGCCTGGAGCCTGTTGCTTTGATAGGCGGTTAGCCTCACGGGTGGGGCTTGAAAATAAATATTTGCCCGGTTTGGCCCTTGACCAAAAATCCGCTGGTTGATACACTCAGATAACCTCTTTGCCTGTTATGAGATTATTTCTCTTGAACAGGCCATTTTTAAGTCCGTAAGGAGGACTCATGCGTCAATATGAACTGACGGTCATTTTCCCTCTGGAAGAAGACCAGCACAAGGCGGGGCGGGAGCAGTTGCTTACCGACCTCGGAAACCACGGGGTCGAGATCGAAAGAACCGATGAGGTCGGGGATAGGGATCTGGCTTATGAAATCAACAAAAGAAGACGGGCAAAGTACGTGCTTTTCATTATCAAGGCTGATCCGGCGAAAATCACGGCCCTGGACCGGATCTTCAAGCTCAACGCCAATCTCCTGAAATACCTCTTTGTTAGAGTAGAAGAGTAGGAGAGGCTATGGCTGATCTGAACCATGTCGTTTTGGTCGGGCGTTTGACCCGGGATGCTGAACTCAAGTACACCTCCGGGGGCCAGGCGGTCTGCAAATTTTCCATCGCCGTGAACCGCCGCCGCAAAAACGGCGATCAATGGGTGGAAGAACCCAGCTATTTCGATATTGTTCTCTGGGGGCGGCAGGGCGAGGCCCTGAACCAGTACCTGCTCAAGGGTAAGCAGATAGGGGTGGATGGTGAACTCCGGCAGGATCGCTGGGAGCAGGACGGCCAAAACCGTTCCCGGATTGAAATAGTGGCCAACAATCTGCAGCTTCTGGGGGGTAATCCCGGGGGCGGCGGAGGCGGCGCTTCGTATAGCGGAGGCGCCCGTGGTGAAGGGCAGGAACGTTCCGCTCCCCCGCAAAATGAAAGCGCCGGGGACGACGGCTTTGCCGATGATATTCCGTTTTAAATTAGGAGAAAACTATGTCTGACGAAAAATATATGGAAAACGAGCGCCCCTCCCGGCAGGATAGGGGGATGGACGTGGGAATGGACGGCCGGGACGGTGATGACCGGGGCCGGGGCGGCAAGGGAAAGGTCTTTTTCAAGAAAAAGGTCTGCAAATTCTGCACCCAGAAGCTCAAGATCGATTATAAGGATTCGGACACCCTCCGGCGCTTTATCACCGAGCGGGGCAAGATCCTTCCCCGCCGCATCACCGGCACCTGCGCCAAACATCAGCGGGCTCTGGCTTTGTCGATAAAACGGGCGCGGATCATTGCGCTGCTTCCCTTTGTCGCCGAATAGTGGAGCATGAAAAAAACGGCGAAGGCCCCGCCATTGTTCCGGCTCTGGTGTGCGCCCTCGTCTGTGTGGTCCTTTTGCGGACCGGCCTTTTGACGATTTTTCTTTTAGTGCCCCTGGGTTTCGCTGCCTACGGTTATAACGTAAAAACCGCCTGGGCGGCGGTCTTTGGGGCGGCGTTGCTCAACTTCTTTTTTGCCCTGTTTTTTACGCTTTTGGGGGCAAAACTTTTGCCGGATGCGTTCTTTTTCGCCCTTATCCTGGTGATTTTTGGCTGGATTGTCGCTCCCCCGGAAATGCCCCTTAAAATCGCAGGCCGCTGGCGGCTGGTGATTGGTTCTGTTGCCGGTATTCTTGTGCTTTTGCTGGTAATCAATTCCGCCGGGGGCAAGGAAGGTTTTTATGCCGCCTTCCAGTTACAGGCCGAAGCCTTAAGCGCCATCTATCAAAATGCCGCCGGGGCGAATGTGGTACAGCGGAGCCTTCTGGAGGAATATTTTTCACCGGAATCGCTCATCAAGTATTTTCAGTTTATCATTATTAGGGGAGGGGGGCTGGTTTCTTTTGTGATGGTCTTTTTTGTCAGTCGGCAAATCAGTCTTCTTTTTACACGGATAATCCGCCATCGTGTTAACGAGCCGGTTTTTCTGCGGTTCCGCGTGGAGCCCTTCCTTATCTGGGTATTGTCATTTTCATTGCTCCTCATTTTGGGGGCCCGGGCGGTAAAAATAGAGGCGGTGGAGATCATCCTCTGGAATGTTTTGGTCCTCTGTGTTATGCTGTATCTGGCTCAGGGTTGGGGCATATTGACTTATTTTTTGGCCCGGCCCGGGGTGCCGCCTTTTTTGCGGCTTTTGGTAAATGTGTCGCTGATAGTGCTTTTTTTCAGAACGGGAATTAACGCGGTTGTCCTGGGGCTTATCACCCTGTTGGGCATCGCTGAAAATTGGGTGCCCTTTCGGGTGCCGAAATCAAACGGATCGTCCTCTACTCCGGGGATGTAAAACCGGCGTGTTCGGTTTTTTTATCCGACAAACAAGGAGCTCGGTATGAAGGTAATTTTAAACAAGGATCTGTCTACCCTCGGTGAGGAAGGGGATGTGAAGGATGTAGCCCGGGGTTATGCCCGGAACTTTCTTTTTCCCCGGGGCATTGCGTTGCCCTACACGGATAACACGGTCAGACTTTTTGAATCCCGGCGGGAAGAAATAGAAGCCCGCAAGGCGGCAAAACGGCAGGATGCCGCGGGTCTCAAGGAAAAGCTGGAAAGTCTTATTCTGGAGATCACCATGCCGGCCGGTGCCAATGGTAAACTCTACGGCGCCGTTACCAGCCAGACGATCATGGACGAATTGGCAAAACAGAATTTCCAGGTCGAACGGAAACGCATCGAACTGGCGGGAAACAGCTTCAAAAGCGTGGGCAAATACAAGGTTACGGTGAAGCTCTACGAGAGCGCCGCCGCAGAGCTTACCATAACAGTTATCGGTCAGGAAATAAAAACCGAAACCAGGGCTCCCGCCCGTCCGCCCCGCCGCCGCCGTGATGCCGAGGCGCCAGTGTCCGAGGCGCCAGCGTCTGAGTCTGCTGCCGATTCTGCGGCTCCCCCGGTAGAAGCAGCCCCTGCTGAAACTGCCCCTGCGCCGGCGGCCGAGCCTCCAACTGAAACCGTGTAATAAAACATGGTCCGGCAGGAACTGAAAGACAGAATTCCCCCCCACAACGAGGATGCGGAAAAAGCCGCCCTGGGGGCCATGCTTCTCGACGCCAATGCTATCCCCGTGGTGATCCAGTATGTCCGCCCCGCCGATTTTTATTCCGGGGCTCACAGCCGGATCTGCGAAGTCATTTTTGATCTTTTCGACCGCAACCTTACGGCGGATATTTTGACCGTCGCCAACGAGCTGAAGCAGTTGGGAAAGCTTGACGAAGTTGGGGGGGCCGCCTATGTAGCCTCCCTGAACAACGTGGTGCCCTCCAGTGCCAACATCGAATACTACGCCCAACAGGTGCAGGATTATTCCCTCCGGCGGGCGATGATCCGGGTTTCCAGCCATGTAACCGCCGATTCCTACGACGAATCCAAAGACGCCCGGATTGTGCTGGAAGAAACCGAACAGCATATTTTTGAGTTAAGCGATACCCGTCAAAGTTTCAGGCTCCGGAGCGCCAAAGATATTCTCCATGATGCTTTTGAAGATATAGAACGGCTGCATAAATCACAAAAGGATATCACCGGTATTCCCACAGGTATCCCGGAATTAGACCGGCTCACCTCCGGTTTTCAGAATCAGGAACTGATCATCATAGGCGCCCGGCCTTCGGTGGGGAAAACGGCGCTGGCCCTGACCATGGCTTCACATATCGCCATTGAGAAGAAAATCCCCGTGGCCTTCTTTACCCTGGAAATGCCCGACCGGGCGCTGATGCTGCGTATCCTCTCCGCCGAAGCCCGGATCAACGCCCACGCCCTGAGGACCGGATTTTTCAAAACATCGGACTTCAATAAAATTTTTGAGGCCGGGGATAATATCAACAAGGCTCCCCTGTATATTATTGATATGCCCAACATGAAGCTTTTGGACCTCCGCACCCAGGCCCGCCGCCTCCGGGCCCAGCAGAAGGTGGAGATCATCTTTATTGATTATCTGGGCCTTATCACCCCGGAGAATCAGAGTTTCCGGTTTCAGCAGCGGCATGAACAGATGGCGGAAATTTCCCGGTCCCTTAAAAACCTGGCCCGTGAACTGAAGATCCCCATCGTGGTGCTTTCCCAGCTTACCCGCGAGGCGGAAAAAGACCGGCCCAGCCTGGCATCCCTCCGTGAATCCGGCGCTCTGGAACAGGACGCCGATGTGGTGATTTTTCTCCACCGTGAACGGGAAGCGGCCAAAACTCCCGAGGAAAAAAAACAGGAAGAAACTATGGGAAAGAAAACAACGCTTACCCTAGCAAAGCAGCGGAACGGCCCCATTGGAGACATAGACCTTGTTTTTGAATCCCAGTACACCACGTTCAAACCCTTCGCCGGGGAACAGTACGAGAACCACTAAGGACTAGTCCTAATCCACAATAACCGCCAACCCCGACCTGATAAAATTGAGTATCCCCGCCTTGATGAATTCCCCGGGGTGTTCCAGGGCAGAAAGGTAGGTCTTCCAGCGGTCGATAAAATTTTCCGCGTCACGACGTTCCAGGGGGAGTTTTTTGCCCGCCAGGAGGCTTTCGGTACTGCGGTCCTGCAGCACTACTTCTCCGGCAAAGACGATCCGGATATCGGTGAGGATGTTTTTCTGGTTTCTGATTAAAAAGACGATCACGCCTCCGGCATCTTCGATTCCGGGGATGGCGAGTTTACGGAAAAGGGAATAATTCCACTGATCCAGGGGGATACGGATCCGGGTTAAAAGTTCCTGGGGGGCCAGCGCCGGGGGGCCCGGGAGGGCGGAAAAACGGGGGGCGGAAATCCACCGGGACTGGGTGGCGGCGTTGGTATGGATGCCGGCGGCGGCGCTCCGCAGTTCATAGTGGGCATCCAGGGCTATCATGGGGGCGGAGGCGTCCAGCCTGAATGCGGGGTGGCAGATGTTTCCCCCGATGGTGGCCAGGTTCCGCAGCTGGGGCCCGGCAATGTTTTCCAGGCAGCGGGTCAGGGCCTCGGGGACGATTTTTCCCAGCCGGAGGATCTGGCTCAAGGTCACCATGGCGCCGATTTCCAGATACCGTTCTGTCCGGGTGATCCGGTGCAGGTCTTCCAGGTTTTCCAGGGAGAGAATGTTTTGGGGCAGGGTGGGGACCCGTTTCCCCTGGGAGCGGAGCAGGGCGGTACCTCCGGCGTAGGGCACGGCGCCGGGAAACCGGGCCCAGGCGCCAAACAGCTCCTGAAAGTTTGCGGGAGAAAAAACCTGGCTGGCAGTTTGTTGGCTATGAGGTGCGTCCATAGAGCCTCCGCCGTCTGATTTCCGCCGCTTCCATAACCCCCGCCGCCAGACTCTCCGGATCGGTGCAGCGGCATCTTATCCCGCTGAAGGCTGCCAAAATTTCCTCCCGGCCGGGCCGGGAATTCCGGGAGAGCAGGGCCTCGGTGGTCAGGATTTTTCCGGTATCACAAAAACCACAGCTCACCACGGCGGCCCGGGAAAAGCCTATCATTATATCCTGATATTCATCATTCTGGATAAAACCTTCAATGGTGACGATTTCAGAGCTGCGGATTTTGAAGGCCGGGATCAGGCAGGACTGGGCGACGGCGCCGTTGAAAATCACCGAGCAGGATCCGCAGATACCCAAAATACAGCCGGCCTTGGAACCCAAAAGCCCGAAGTTCCCCCGGAGTATATCGATGAGCCGGGTATCCGCCTCGGTACGGACCACCACATCTTCACCGTTGAGGATGAATCCTATGGTCACGGAGTTCCCTCCTCGTTTTTCAGTTTTCCCGCATTCCAAATGTCCCGGGCGGTGAGGGGAATTTTATCAAAATGATGATCCATGGCCTGGGACACAGCCTCTACATAGGCGGCGGGCACGCAGCTAAAGGGTAATTCTCCCAGGCCCCGGGAACCGGCGGCTTCGTTCGCAATAAATTCGATATTTATCGGCGGTACATCTGCCACAGACGGCATACCGTAGGAGCTGAGCGCTTTCGGTGCTATAACGCCGCCAGCATCCATACCGCCGCCGTTGTAGTCAAGCTCTTCCCAGGCGGCCCAGCCAAGGGCCTGTATCACCGCTGCTTTCAGGGTGGACCGGGCCCGTCCTTCCGACAGGATTTTCCCCCCATCCAATGCCAGCCATATCCCCCGGATCCGGGGAACGTAAGAAACCGGATCGATTTCCACCTCCGCCACCGCGGCCCCCCAACTGAGCCGGGAGAGGGAGGCCCGGTCAATTTTCCCCTGTTTCCCGGCGGTGTTGGTATTGATGCCGGCGGTGTTTTTTCCTTCCCAGGGAATAGCCCAATCGGGCCTGACCGTCCGCCGCACGGTGATGGGCAGGGGGTCCCGGAAACGCTGGTTACGGATAGCCTGACAGCAGCGCTCCATCAGGCGGGTGATCAGGGTGGTGTTCCGGGAGAGGGTAGAGGGACCGGAATCAGCGCTCGCATGGATGCCGGTATTTCCGGTGCTTTCTGAATGAATATATACCATGGCGGGATCCACCGCAAGAATATCCACGGCGATGTTCCGCCAGAGGTTGTTGTATTCAGGATTGGATGAAACCATGCTGGTGCAGACCTCCAGCGAGCCGTCTTTTTCCAGGGTCACTTCCACCGTGTAGGCCCCCTTGTCGGAATTTTCGCTGAGAAAGCCCGATCCCTGATAGGCCAGCGCCACACCGATTCCCCGGAAAATTTCTCTGGATGAGGGCTTGCGCTTACGGAGCAGCTCGTAGGCGGCCCATTTCCGGTAATAACCGCTCATGGCGGCGGCGGTGTCCAGCAGTTGATCCTGGGAGACCGCCTCTTTCAGGGGGACGCCTATGGCCAGTTTCCCGTTTTTGCGGAGGAACTGGTTCTTCCGCCATTCCGCCGGGTTAGTTCCCAAGGCCTCGGTAATTCTGGTGATGTGCCGTTCCCGGGCAAAAAAACCCTGGGATAAACCAAAGCCGCTCAAGGGGCCCTGGGGCGGGATATTTGTTTCCAGGCCGTATCCGTCAATTTTTACCGCGCCGTATTTATAAACGCCGAAGGTCCCCAGGCATACCCGATCCATAATTTCATCGGTGAAAATTCCCTGGGCGCCCAGGTTGGCGGTAACCCGCACCTTTGCGGCTTTGATTTCCCCTCCCTCGTCCAGGGCGCTTGCCATCTCTATTTCCATGGCGGCCCGTTTCGGGCTGAACCGGAAATCTTCTTCACGGGTCAACACCAGCCGCACCGGTTTTTTGGTGATAAAAGAGGCCAGGGCGGCGTGGCAGGAGATCAGCGAGGGGTACCAGATTTTTCCATCCAGATGGGCGCCGATGGCGGTGGGGATCACCACGATTTTTTCCGGGGGCATTTTCAGCAGGCTCGCCACGGATCGTCTGACGTGGAAGGGCCACTGGGTGGCGGTATGGACGGTGAACCGCGGCGCGCTTGCGTTCCCGGTTTCGGCCTCAGACGTTAAGACCGCCACCGCGCCTGTGGGCTCCGCATAACCGTGTTCTTGTATGCCGGTGTTGTATACCCCCCGGACTATGGTTTTTGCCTCGCTGAAAATTTTTTCAAAAGCGGCGTCGTCCGCAGCGCCGAGATAAATATGCCGTTCCGCTAACAGCGCCGGTGAAACCGAAGGTTCTTCTTCTTCCACTAAAACCTTGCACTGTTCGGCATATTCCTCCAGTTTCGCTTCACTGGGGCCCACCAAAAGAGCCACGGGCTCGCCGATATAAGAAACTTTTTCACCCGCCAGCACCGGTACGGGAAAACCGTCCAGTTGATTCTTGCCGGGAATATCTTCCGCCCGGATCAAAAAATAGGGACTGGAAATCCGGGGGCTCTCTATCGTTTTGATCCGTCCCTTGGCGGCGGGGGAACGGATAGTTAAACCATAGAGGCATCCTTCCGGAAAGATGTCTTCAACAAAAAGGAGCGAATCGTTCAATGCCACATCCTTACAGGATAGTATAGTTACGAAGGATTGTTTTGACTACGGCGATCACCCGTTCTATTTTATCTTCACCCATCCCTGGCCAGAGGGGCAGGGAAATCTCCCCTTTGAAGTTGCGGAGGGCCCGGGGAAAATCATCATCAATAAAACCGTAGCGGTTTTTATAATAGGGCATAACATGAAGGGGGATAAAATGAACCGAAACGCCTATCCCCTCTGCTTTCATTTTTTCGATAAAAACATCACGGGAAATTTTTAGTCTGTCCTGCCGCAGCGAAAGGGGGTAGAGATGCCACGCATTACCGCTGCCTGACGGAGGTAAAATAAGGGCCGGCTCTTCCCCAAAGGCCTCGTTGTAGCGCCTGGCCATTTCTTCCCTCTGGCGGAGCAGATCCACCGCCCTTGTAAGCTGGACCCGGCCTATTGTCGCCAGAATATCCGGCATATTGTATTTGTAGCCCGCATCCTGAACCTCGTAATACCAGGAAGCCTTGGCGTCGGTATAACGGTTCCATACATTCCGGTCAATACCGTGGAGACGCATCCGGGAGATCCGTTCCGCCATGGCCGGATCACGGCAGACTACCATGCCCCCTTCACCGGTGGTGATAGTCTTGGTGGCGTAAAACGAAAAAACCCCCGCATCACCGATCGTCCCGGCGTAACTGTTCGGGGCAATTTTTGAGGGAAATGCATGGGCGGCGTCTTCTATCACTTTAAGGCCGTATTTCCGGGCTATGGTCATGATGGCGTCCATGTCGCAGGGGAGGCCGCCGAAATGGACCGGCAGCACCGCCTTGGGCCGTCCCCGGGGGCCAAAGCCCCTGGGGTAGGGGAGGAGCCCCGCTTCAAGCCGCTGGAGGGTTTTTTCCAGAGCGGCGGGGTCCATGTTGAAGCTGCCTGGGGCGCAATCCACAAAAATCGTTTCGGCCCCCAGGTACCGCACCACTTCCGCCGTGGAGGTAAAGGTGTAGGCCGGAACCAAAGCCAGATCGCCTGGGCCCAGCTCAGATGCTTCCAGCGCCAGGTGCAGGCCGCTGGTGGCCGAGTTTACCGCCAGACAGCGGAGGCTGTTTTTTTCGCCGGTGACACCGCCCCCCAGAAATGTGGCGAATTCTTCCTCAAAGGCCAGCGCCTCTTTTCCCGTGGTAAGCCACCCTGAACGCAGTACCCGCAACGCCGCCTCTTCCTCTTCCTTCCCGATGAAGGGCAGGGCGAAGGGGATAGTAAGAGGCGGGTTTTCATCCCCCATAACTCGGCACCGCCTCTTTCAGGATTTTTTTCAGGCTCGCTATGTCACGGTACAGTTCAGGCCGGGTGGGATCAAAACGGCACACCGGGGCCAATTTTTCCGTCAACGATTGAATTGTTGCCCCTTCAGGCCCCAAATTATCCACCCGGAGGATGCGGTCGAATTCGGTGTTTTCCGGTTTTTCATCCGCCCCCCAAAGCTCTTCGTCCAGCCGTTCCCCCGGCCTGAGTCCCACATACTCGATCTTGATATCTTCCTCCGGCTCAAAACCGTAGAACCGGATCATCTGTTCAGCCAGGTCCCGGATTTTCACCGGCTCGCCCATGTCCAAAAGGTAGAGCTTGCCGTTTTTGCCCACGCCCCCGGCCTTCAGCACCAGTGAACAGGCCTCGGGGATGGTCATAAACCACCGGCGCATCTGGGGATCCGTGACCGTCACCGGGCCGCCCTTTTCGATCTGCTTCTGGAACAGCGGCACGATGGAGCCCCGGGAACCCAGCACATTACCGAAACGCACCACCATGAAGTTAAGACCCTCACCGCCGGCATCCATACCAACGCCGCCGGCTTCCTCCAGCACCAGCTTTTCACAAAGGTACTTGGAAACGCCGTAAACGGAAACTGGCTCCACCGCCTTGTCGGTGGTGATATGGACCAGTCGTTTTACCCCGTGGGTTCTGGCGGCACGAATCAGGTTAAGGGTGCCGAATAAGTTGTTCTCAATGGCCGCCACGGGGTTTTCTTCCATCATGGGGACGTGTTTGTACGCCGCCGTGTGGAACACCACATCTGCCCGGAGTTTCCCCAGAATATAATCCATGTAGTCCTTGTCTTTCAGATCGCCGATGACCGGCACGATGGAAGCTTTCTCGCCCACCCCTTCTTCCTGGAGCAGCCGCAGTTCCCGGTCAATTTGATAGATGGAATTTTCGCCGTGGCCGAAAAGGTAGAGCCGGGCTGCCCCGCCGGAAAGAAGCTGCCGGCACAGTTCACTGCCTATGGAGCCCCCCGCGCCGGTGACCAGAACCCGTTTTCCCCGCAGGTACGAAAGGCTTTCCTTCAAGTTCACCGTCACCGGGGTGCGGCCCAAAAGATCCTGAGGATCGATGGACCGGGTCTGGATCAGATGGGCGTTTCCTTCAACAATCTGGGAAATTCCCGGTAAAATCCGTATTTTTATAAACCCGGCGTTTTTGAGGATCTTGTAAAGCTCTTTTAAGTATTCACGGCTGGCACTGGGAATGGCGATGATCGCCTCATCCGCCGGGTGCAGCCGCAAAAGCTGCGCTACATCCCGGATAGGCCCCAGCACGGGGATATTATCAATCTGATGGCCTATTTTTACCGGATCATCATCCAGAAAAGCCACCACTTCGCCGAAAACGGCCTTGGCCTTAATCTCGTTGGCCAGTGTGCGTCCCGCGAATCCCGCGCCGATTATATACAAACGTCCCGGTTTTGCTTTACTCATTTTTTAGCAAGGATAAAGGGGGCTTACGACGACGGCTTTATGTTTTCAAAGGCCAAATCAATGGAAAAGGAATCGTCGTAGAGGTCCAATTTTATCTTTGCCCTCCCTTTTCTCTTATCGACCTTAATTACCTTTCCCTCAAGTCCCAAGAGGGGCCCTTCCAGGATAACGATACGATCATTTTCGTCAAAATAAGCCTTGGATCTTCCCGCCAGGGGCCCCACTTTTTTGATGAAGTGAAGCACCAGTTCCAGGTTTTTCCCCGCCAGCGCCATGATATTCTGATTGGATTTCAGGAACCGGAAAAAACCGTCGATCTTGCGGAAGGCCCAGTGATGGTCAAGAATATTTTCATCATCACCCACTTCGACAAAAATATAGCCGGGAAAAACCGCCGCATTGGACGAAACTGTCTTGCCCCGCCGCCTGATATAGAGCTGCCGCTGGGGAAAGTAGATGGGAAAGAGGATGCCGGGGTTCAGGGCCTTAAAGAGCCTGATGTATTTTTCTTCTCCCCGGGTTTTAACCTGCATAGCATAATACTTCATAACGGCTATAGTTTAGCACAAAATCAAAATTATCTAAAGCCTCAGGCGTTACGTGCCGATATTGCAAATGGAGTAGTGTATCATGGCAGGACGCCGGGCAGAACGCTTTTGGCTTTTTTTATTTTTCTCATTTGTTTTGCCCCTTCCCCTTAAGGCCGCCACGGTGTCCTTTCTGGTGCTGGAAGCGGGGCGGGATGCCGTAGCCGCTGATTCTCATTCGCTTCTCTGGGAGGGCAGCCTTCTGGATGTTTTTTTTGAGGAGGGGCATATCGTCAGCAACGCCCCCATCCAGAGTCTATCCTCACCTGTCGGCAGTTTTTCCATGACGAATCCCGCCCAATTCCCCCGGGAGGTCCTCCGGGAATACAATGCGGCCCGTTCCGGCGGTTCGGATTTTTTCATCCTGGCCCTGCTGGATTATCAGGGGACGATTGAAGGGGAACGGCCAAAAAGTGTGGCTCTGCGGCTGTTCAAAATCGCAGCCAATGAATTTCTCGGGGAAACACGTTACACCGGCGGCGCTTCAGGCTCAAGGCCGGATGAAACCGCTGCGATGAAAAATACGATTAAGAATTTATTATCCCGTTTGAAAAATTAAGAAGGAAGGGTGGATGTATGAAGAAATTTTTTGTTACGGCGGGCGCTTTAGCGGTTTTTCTGATTTTTTCCAGCGCCACAGTTTGGGAAGGAACCGCCGCCGCTGTGCCGGGTGATGAGCTGCCCGTAACGGGATACTACGGGGCCGCCAATTCTTTTCCCCGGAACACCACGGTGGATGTTACCAATCTGGAAAACGGCAAGACCGTCCGGGTGCTGATCTCCGGTTCCCTTGAGGCCCCGGGGCTCCTCATCGCCCTGTCCCGCGAAGCCGCCGCCGAGCTTGGTATTTCGGGCCAATCAAAAGGCCGTGTCCGCATGGTGGAGGCCCCCGAAGCTTCCGGCGGTTCCCGGCTTTCCGATGGCGTTGATATTGTCATACGGTCTTCGGGATCATCCGGCGTGTTTGTATCATCAACGCCCCCGGAATCTTCTGCCGGCGACACCCCGATCTACACTACTATCACCATCAATGAACCGGCGGAATTTTACGGGCCCCCGGCGCTTGTTACCAGGGATGAGCCTGTCGTCGTGCCTGAACCGGAATCTCCCTTCGCAGGGTCCGGGAGCTCCATTGAAGTAACGATGGTTATACCGCCGCCGGAACCTTCGACACCGGAATTATCACCTCCCCCGGAGATGGGATTACTGCGCGAGGCTTTGCCCCCGGAACCGAAAATCCGTGAGGAGCAAACAATGCCCGCTGTGGTGACGATGCCTGCTTCTTCAAGCTCCGATCCGGTGATGGTGGTAACGGTCAACGATTACCGTCTTATCCCCGCGGAAGAACGCCCCCCGGAAGCTCCAAAATTTACCATTCCCCCGGATGTGGAAGCGGGTCCCCTGGACCGCCCCTTGCCGCCCCCGGCCTCATCCTCCAAACAGTTAAGCAGTGTCCTTGATTCTTCGCTTTATCTCGGCCCCATCGTGCGTCCCGGATCGCAGCCTCCCCGGGCTTCTCCCCCCCGCACGGCTGTTTTTTCCGCCCCCCAGATCAATTCTCTGGAAAAGGGTAAGTGGTATGTGCAGTTGGGACTTTTTGCCCAGGCTGAAAACGCCGAGAACGTGCTGACCCGGATTGGCAAGCAGTACCCCCGGGCCGTGCAGAACACCGGCAGCGGCACAAGCCCCCGGTACCATGTCCTCGTAGGCCCGGTCAACAAAGGCGAAAGCGCCGCCCTATTACAGCGTTTCAAAAGCCAGGGGTATAAGGACGCTTTTTTACGCAGCGGTTCGTGATCGCATTGTCGTTACAATAAACTCACCGGGTCCACATCGGTTTCCAGTTTTACCCGGCTGTCTTTTCCTTTTTCGTAACGAAGCAGGGCGGTGCGGGCGGCGGCGTGGAGATGGCCCATGGATTTTCCCCGCAGAAGAAGGTGGCGGCGGTACATACCCCGCAGTATTCCGATAGGACATTCCGCGGGGCCCAGCATATCGGCGCCGGGGGGCAAGAGGGGCCGGACAATATCCGCCATCCTTTTGATAGCCAAGTCTACCCGGGCCGCTTCTTTATCGCTGAGGGTAAAACGAATAAGCCGTGAGTAGGGCGGGAAATTGAGCATTTCCCGCTGGGCCAGTTCCGCGTTAAAAAAACCTTCCACATCCAGAGCGCATGAACGGAGGATCACCGGATCCTGGGGCCGGAGGGTCTGCACGATAACTTTTCCATCGGGAAAATAGCGGCCCGATCTTCCGGCAACCTGAACGATAAGTGAAAAGGTCCGCTCCGCCGCACGGAAATCGGGCAGATGGAGCCCCGTGTCGGCCAGCACCACCCCGACCAAACGCACCCCCGGAAAGTTAAGGCCCTTGGCTACCATTTGTGTTCCCAGGAGCAGATCGATTTCCCCGGCCCTGAACAGCGCCAGCGTTTCTTTTAAGTTGTCTTTTTTTGCGGCGGTGTCGGCGTCGGCCCGGCGTATCCGCAGTTCGGGAAAAGTTCTGCGCACCTCATCTTCGATAAGCTCCGTGCCGAATCCGGTGAAGCCCGCATCCAGGGAACCGCACTGGGGGCAGACTTTCGGCGGAACGGCGGTATAGCCGCAGTAGTGACACACCGCCCGGTCACGGTTTTTGTGCCAGGTGAGCGACACCGAACAATGGCGGCAGGTAAGTTCGTATCCACAGGAATGGCAATGGTAAAAATAGGCGAAGCCCCGGCGGTTGAGAAAAAGAATCGTCTGCCGGCCCATGTTATAGGTGATGCGGATTTCTTCTTTCAATTCTTCCGTGAGGCATCCGGCGCTGCCTTCGAGGCTCACCGGCTTAATCTCCGGCACGGAACCGCCGGAAAGCCGCCGGGTCAAATCCAGCCTTTTGATAGCCCCGTCGTTCATCAGTTTCCAGGCCTCCGCCGAGGGTGTTGCGGAACCCATCACCAGGGGCGCCCCTGTAAGGGAACAGCGGCGCATGGCGGCCTGCCGGGCGTGGTAGCGGGGGGTGTTTCCCGATTTGTAGGAGCCGTCGTGTTCTTCATCAATGATGATGAGGCCCAGATTTTGCACCGGAGCGAAAACCGCAGACCGGGGGCCCACCACGATACGGGCCTCCCCCCGGCGTATCCGGAGCCATTCGGAGAGGCGCGTGCTGGGGGTCATGGCGGAATGTATTGTCGCCGCCTGTGTGCCGAAGCGTTTACCGATAGCCTCGGCGGTTTGGTGGGTCAGGGAAATTTCCGGCACCAGATAAATCACCGATTTACCTTCCGCCAGTTTCTGTTCCGCCGCCCGCAGGAACACTTCGGTTTTCCCCGATCCGGTGATGCCGTAAAGGTAAAAGAGAGCGTTAGCGGCGTTCACCCCAGACGGCGGCGGCGCCGGGGGCGGATCAAGAATCGCCTGTAATGCGCTGCTCTGTTCATCCGACAATTCAGGGATCTTTTCAGGTATAGTGTCGTCAGCGGCCAGTGAGGGAAAAGAAACGGACCGCCTCCCCGATGGGATCATCGCCGCCAGCGCCTGTCCCCGGCCGCAGCAGTAGTAAGAGGCCATCCAGTCCGCCAGGGCCATATCTTTATCATCAAAAAGAATTTCGGCATCCACCACCCGGCGTATGGTTTTCAGTTTATCTCCGTCAATACCTTCCAAGGGTTTTGTTGATAAATCCCGGAGTGAAATCACATAACCCAAACTTTCCCGTTTGCCAAAAGGCGCCATAACCCGTTTCCCCACCGCGGTCTCGCCCTTTTCATCGATCCGGTAGGTAAAGGCCCGGTCACCGGGAATGTCAAAGAGTACGTCTACATATTTTTCGATTTTTTCGGTTTCTTCCATCGTTACAACGTTACAGGGAAAGCCGCGCCTTGAGAAGTTTTAAATCTTCCCACACGGGCCGTTTAAAAGTTTCGTCCCGGAGCAGCGCGCTGGGATGATAGGTGGCCAAAAGAGGAATGCCGCCGAACTTTTCCATCTCAAAAAAACGCCCCCGAAGTTTCCCTATCCCCTCAGAGCTTTCCAGAAGATGCTGCGCCGCTATCCTGCCCACGCAAAAAATAACCTTAGGGCGGAGCGCCCTGATCTGGGCCTCCAGAAAATGGGCGCAGGCCCCGCTTTCTTCAGGCAACGGATCCCGGTTTCCCGGCGGATGGCATTTTACCGTATTGGCAATGAAACAATTTTTGTCCCGTGAAAGATTTATCGACCCCAGCATCCGGTCCAGGTACTGCCCCGCGGGCCCCACAAAAGGCCGCCCCGACTTATCCTCCGCCTCGCCGGGCCCTTCCCCCACCACCATCACCAGCGGATCGCTTGCCCCTTCGCCGGGCACCGCCAATTTACGCTCCCGGCACAGGGCGCAGGCGTCACAGCGGCGTATGGCCTCGGCAATATCGTCCAGCGTTTCTGCCCCCGTTGCCTCCTCCTCGTCAACCTGATAGGCCAGGGGCAGGGAAGAAAAGCCCGCTGCCGGCGGCGGGTCGTCGCTAAAGTCATAGTCCCGCTTGGGGGCGTAACCGCCTGAGAGAAAACCGGAGGCGGTGTCAAGAAAAAAAGCCAGGCTGGTTTTTTCGCCGGAAGTCATGGGGTAATGATAGCATGGAAAAGGGGGTTTGTGACCATAGCGCGGTGCCTCATGAAAAAAGTACCCCAAACAAAGGTTTGCCTCATTTAGAAAATGTACCCCAAATAAACGGGCTACTCTGTAAGGTGCGATCTTACGGAGGCCAAAATGGGGTTAAAAATGAGTGAAAAGAAGGCACTGACCAAAGAAATCGGCGTAAGGTATCGTCAAGCAGGGCGGAAAGAAAAGACGGCCATCCTTGACGAATTCATCAAAACGTCCGGCTACAACCGCCAATACGCCTCGCGAATGTTGAAGCACTATGGGCTAAGCAAGCAGACACTTATCAACGGAAAAATGGTCATTGTGGAGGCGGCCAAAAAGAAAAAAACAGGCACAAGCAACCACCAGGGAAAGCTGGTCTACGGCCCGGATTTCGTAAAAGTCTTACGAGATATTTGGCAATTTTTCTGGTATAAATGCGGAAAATATCTTGCCCCGTTTATGCAAGAAACGATGCCCTATCTTGAGGCAAGCAGGGAACCGGACTTTCACCTCACCCCTGAAATCAAACAAAAACTGCTCAACATCAGCCCCGCGACTATCGATCGGAAACTCAAGAGCGAGCGGGCCAAATTGCAGATACGGGGCATCAGCGGCACCCGGTGCGGCGAGGCAGCCCTCATTAAGCAGATACCCATTCGGACGCACTACAGCCCCGCTGAGAGCACTACACCGGGCTATTTCCAAACTGATACGGTGCATCATTGCGGTGATACTGATTCTGGCGAGTTCAATCTGACCCTCACCGTTACCGATGTCGCTTCCGGATGGTCTGAATTCCGCGCTTTACGCAATAAAGCGCATAAATGGACCCTTGAAGGCCTCCAAAACGTCCATTCCACCCTCCCTTTTGCCATGATTGAGCTTCATAGTGACAATGGCAGTGAGTTCATAAATTACGACACTTTGAACTGGTGGAAAATCACCAAAACCCTTGATTTGTCCCGCAGTCGTTCCCGTCATAAAAATGATAATTGTTACGCCGAACAGAAAAATAACGCCTTCGTCAGAAATTATATCGGGTATTACCGGCTCGACACGGAGAAGGAACTTGCCGCTTTGGGGCGGGTCTATGCGGCGCTCTGCCCCCTGCTCAACTGCTTTATCCCAAACAAAAAACTCATCAGTAAAACCACCATCGGATCAAGAACGGTCAAGAATTATGACCGCCCTAAAACCCCGTATCAACGCCTCCTGGAAGCCGCTCATCTCACTGACGAGGAGAAGGACCGGTTAATCGCTTTTAAGGAACTGTACAATCCGGTCGTTTTACAGCAAGCTGTTCATCGGGCCGTCAACTCCATGCTGACCGCCCACCAAGCCAAGCTGCGTGGCATGGCTTAAAGGTACATTTTTGAAATGAGGCACCCATAGCCGAAAGGTACATTTCTAAATGAGGCACCACGTGGGGCCCTTGCCTCTGTAACGCAATTCAAAGTATCACCATCAGGCTCAGTCTCGGCGGGGAGCGGGTCCGGTGAGGAATTCCAGAATGTTTTTGCCAGCCCGGACCCGCTCTCCGCCATGCCTGTGACAGATGTAACACAGAATGGAACTGCGATATACTTATTTGTATGGATAAACACTATATAGATGAAGAAATGATGGTTATGCATAACTCGGCTGAATATTTATTCAAAAAGGGGCTGATTGACAGCGCCCAGATGAAGAAATTTGACGATGATTGCCTTATACATATATCGACAAGCCCCTCCGCAGCCCTTGGCAGTCCCAAACAAAGTCCTTCCCCAGCCTATACTCACCCCCGGTTCTGCCCAGAGCCGCCCGTGATGAAGGGGAAGTAGTCTCTCCGGGGGCACTGGGGCAGGCACCTTACCGCGTCACCGCAAAAACGAGGCCCCAGGCGGCAGCTCCGGGTGCCAGGCACCGTTTCCGTTACCCTGACAGCGGACACCTATGTGCTGGTGGAAGCGACCATAACCACCTTCTCTTTTGTCCGGTTATTCAAGGACAAGGTGAAAGACGTTGTCATTGCCAACACCTACGAGCTGAAACAAATCAGCCTTGCCCGGTGCAACACGGACAAAATAGATGCGGATAAACTCTGCCGGATAATCAAGATGCAGGTACTTTCCGGGGAACAGACCATATCGCCGGTCACCCTGCCGCCCCCGGAAATCCAGGAATTGCGCAGTTTGTTTTCTACCTACCGGCTTTTTCAGAGACAAGCATCAGGGGGACGAACAAAAAGGGGCGGAAGCTCTCGGCAACCCTGCTAACCCAGTCTCTCAACCACGTGATGGCGGTCAGTCCTAAACTGCGGCGCTGGTATGACCGGTTGGCAGAATACAAGAAGCCGGGGCTGGTGCGGACGGGTTTACGGAGGCGAGTTTTCGGAGAAGGAAAAAAATAATGCAAATTTGAAAGAAAGTGCTTGACTTTTTTATGTTTATGATGTTGTGACAGGCACCTTTGCGCTCCCCAGGTATTAGGGCCGGTGTTTATTTACTGTTTATAGCTTCCACTCTGATATTTCCAATAATCAAACACCGGACGCACAATACGGAAGCCGGTAACTTTACTGTCAGATACCGTCTTTTTTTTCGGCTCCCGAATAGTACCCAGATAATTGCCGCCGTCGGAGCGGACGGAATTTGCACCGCTTCTTTTTGCTATTACGCGATCCGAAGGTATTTTTTCGTGGATATATTCATCTACATTGCCGAACATATCGTAGAGTCCGAAGTTGTTGGGCTTTTTCTGTCCAACCGGATGTATCTTTCCGCCGGAATTGGGCGCGAACCATCCCGATGCTTCATCTCGGATGCCATCGCCGCACGCATAGAGCCATTCATCGGCTGTGGGAAGCCGGTAGCCTGAAGCATCAGGAAATATTTTTATCTCAAATTTCGCTTCTTCGTCATAATACAATACTAAATAGGCAGGCTGTAATCCGTCCCGTAAACTCAAAGCATTGCAGTATTCCGTCGCATCCTGCAACTTCACGTTGTTGACCGGCAAATCCGCGCCTTTGACGAGGCTGGGATTGTAGCCCATCAACGTTTCGAATTCCCGCTGAGTCACTTCGTATTTACCGATGTAAAAACCGCCCAAGGGTATCCCGCCGCCGGTTGCGGCAATGCGCTTGATCTGAACAAGGTTTTTTGGAACCGCCGTACCGGTGCCGATACGGTTTAAGTCCACATCGCGGCTTTGTACGGATGTTGTGGCACGCGATCGTGAAATCATTTTTGCCGTTTGCAGCGAAAAACCCCGTAATTGCCGTAGAAAGTCCTGAGCGGAGGCATATTCCATGGTAAGCCAATTCGAGCCGTTAAAAAAAACATCAAGGCGCGTTTTACTTCCCCGACGGGTTGCTTCCACAAACAACACACGGGTATCCAATCTCAAACCGGCATTTTTTTTCAATGTATATTCGATAGCAGCTTCGTTTTCTTTCAACAGTGCGTCGCCCTGCTTCCAACTTTTGACTCTCGTGTAGTATTTATCGAATTCCGCCTTTTGTACCGCATCCTTGCTGAGCTGCACCTCAAAATTTGCGCTATGATTCTGCAGTGAGCCAATATAATCGCTATATTCAAGAGAAAGTATATCCGCGATGAGTACATTCACAAAACTTTCCGCCTCGCGTTTGTCCACCCCTTGCCTGAAAAATGTCCATACCGCAAAATCCCGCTCAACTGACTCTATTCTCCTCCCTCCGGCAGAATACATCAGTTGTTCCGTCAGAGCAGGCATTTTTATCCAGAGTTCAAGGAGATCGGCATATTCAAGGAAGTACGATCCGGAAAACCTCTTATTTTTCGCAACATACATGCTCAAAATCGCCAAATTTCGCTGCCCCATCTTTTGAATAGAACCCGACACAACGTAGTCCGCTTGGTAGGTGTTCGCTACCGTTGCAATCTTAAGCGCATCATCGGAAAGCCCCGCCAGTTCCGCGTCACCGCTTTTGTCCAGCACCGTGTATGACGCAAGCGATTTCTGGTTTGCAAAAAATGCCCCCACAGCCGCAGCATCGCCGGATATTCCTCCGGTAAAGGGAAGTACCAATATATTCGCCGCAAATACCCGCACCGCAGAGAACGCCAACAAAGACAGGATAAAAAAATAGTTCCGTTTCATATAGACTCCGAATTATTAATTGGACACATGTTCCGAAGTTTCCTGTTTTGCCTGTGCCAAAACAGTGCGTTTCGCCATATCAACGGCCAGTAACACCAGATTATATCTACCCGCCACGCCGAAGATAACCGCGTCAGCTCCCAGCAGCTTCCCAATAGTGAGCGATGCTTCATCTACGAGTCCGGATCGTTGAAAGTCGTATTCGGCAAGCAGTTCATCAATAAGCCGTTTTTCAATCACGGTATACTTCGCATTGACCAGATGACCGGTGATATTTTCCAGAATCAGTTCTCCTTGATCCGCATTGTCAGATGAAATGGGGAACACAGCCACCGACGCATTCGGCTTGAGGTTTTTGGAAAGCGCCTGATCAATGGGAATCCATGCCGCATCAACTAACTCGGCGAAACGATCAAATGTTTTATCCGCATCAAGATGCTCAATACTCACCAGCAGTGTTTTTTCGCCATCGTAGGACAGGGTTATTTTGCTGTTTGTAAGAGAAGTGATTTCGTATGTTCCGGCTTTACTCACTTTGCCATCAGGCTTGGATCGCAATTTTACCGTATATGAACCGTTCGCTACTTTTACCGTGACCGATTTATTCCCACCGATCGGAGCAACAGCGGAATCCCCCTTTTGGGGGTAAATTGTTTCATTTTGGTTGTTTTCAATAGAAACATAAGAGGAAAGATATGGTTTACGCTCTGTGAGAAAATTGTAGTCGCCGCGTGCTTCATTGATAATAACGATTTCCGAACCGGCTGGTTTTGATTGAGTTGCCGCCGCATTGCCTGTTGTTGCACAAGCGGTGATTGTTAGCAGTACCAGCGTTACAATAAATACTCTCGGAATGGTATTGTTTTTCATACTACCCTCTTGTTTCGCCGGTTAGAAGCGTTCGCTTACCATGCCCACGATTTTCGCTGTCCGCACATCTAAAGCACGGAACACTATGCGGCGGGTACTAGTATTTCCTTGAATTGCCCCGATAATGATGATTTCAGCCCCGAGAAAATGACCAACTCCTACAGCGGTGTTATCATCAACCATACCGGACATCTGAAAATTCTGTTCGGTCATCACCGCTTCTATCTTTTGACGCTCAAGCATATCGTATTTACCGGAATTGATAAACAGAACGGTTAAATTTTCATAGATGTACTCCGTATCGGTATCATCGTTTGCCGCCGCCGCTATCGGCAACAAAGCAATCCGTGATCCGCTATTTAGCCGTCCTGATAAAAGATCGAAAGATTTTTCTATGGTTACATCCAGAGAAGGGCTTTGCGAAACGGGAGCATGAGCCGAAGAGGTGCTTGCACAGGCGCTCACGGTAACGAAAAAAACGGGAAGAACCGTACCCCAAATTTGAAATTGCCGACGTAGGTGTTTCATAAAAAATGTCCTCCTAAAAAATTCGATGCTGAATAATTCCCCAAGAATAAGCTGATGGTATGAGTTTGGCCCGGACATGGCATAGGCCACGCCGTAGATAAGCTCATATCGCCCGGTTTCATCGGGATTCCAGTCTTTGTAATCGGCATAGGTAA
>BNUV01000037.1 GCA_025997615.1 Spirochaetia bacterium | reverse complement strand
TGCCCTGATCTTTACAACAGATCAAACCTGGCGGACAGGTAAGCGCTACAAAGTTACCTTCGCCAAAGATTTTTTTCCTGCCCACATCAAAGTAAATCCTTCTTTTTATTTTCAGATAGAAGATTTTGTGATGGAATTGACGGATGAAGAATTTTATATCGATCCCGAAGACAGCGCCATTAAACGGGTTCTGGCCACGGTGCGAACAAACTATCCCGTGAATACAGAATCGCTGGAAAAAAGTATTTTGATTGAGCCCCAGATGAACGCCGATTCAGGCTCCTTAAAAAAACGGCCCCATCAATTTACGATAAATTATAACGAAGACAAAACCGAGGCCTACATTGTTTCCGAAGCCTTAGGTATGCCCGCCCGGCCTGTGCAGATGCGGATCCGCCTGCAGAAAGGGGTGAAGGATGCCGCCGGAGACGGCACTCCGGGGGAGGCGTTATCGGTGCTGGTGGAAATTCCCGGCATGACTACCTATGTGCGTGTCCGGGATCTGTCCCACGAGCTGGTAAAAAATTCCGATCAGAAATACGATCAGCTTTTTGTTCTGGAGACTCAGGGAACGATTGATACCGAAGAACTGGCAAGAAATATTTCCGCCTGGGAAATGCCGGGCCAGGGTAAAGAGGACGAAAAAGGCCGATACAAAACGGGCGCCGGTTATTTCAGGATCAAAACCGTAGAGATCCTGCAGATACAGGGCCCCCCAATTTACCGTGGCCGATTCTACAATTCCGGAGATCCCCATGATGATGCCGAAGCGCAGAACCAGGGGCCGCTTCATCACCTGCCAGTAACTTTCTTCCGCGGTGCCGGTTTTTTGCGTTTTGCCGGGGGAAACGGCAAAAACACTGAAAAAGAAAAGAAAAACCGGCAGGAGGGAAAACACATAGATGAACCGCCAGTCGCCTGACATACGGGAGGCGATGTGTCCCGCCGCCAAGGGAGCGATGATGGAACCAAGGCCGAAGAAAAAATGCTGCAGGTTCAGCATTAAGGACGATTTAACGGTAAAAGTTTTGACCCCCAGACTGTTGAGCCCCAGATCGTAAGAGGACAGGCCGGTTTGAAAAAGCAGAATGAGGGCCGCCGCAAAGGGAAAAGATCCGGCCCGGAAGAAAGCTCCCATGGCGATCATCATAAAAAGATAGGCCAGAAAAAGATTTCTCCGGAGCCCCCACCGGTTGATGATGATCCCCACCACTATGCTGGCGGCCACCGAAATAAGGTAGATCATCAACACCAGGATTCCCTGGTTTTCGTAAGATATGTTGAAGCTGTTTTTTACCAGGGGAAGGGTGATGCCCTTTATCCCCTGCAAATACCCCGCAAGCGCCATGCTTCCATAAATTATGACGACAAGAACAGTAGACGGGCGTTTTTCCGGCATAGTTACAGCATACCCGGGAAAAGATATAACTGCAAGATTCTAAAAAATTTGCTTTGTGAACCGGGTCGTGGTATATTTAAAGTATGAAGGCTATAACCATGGAACGGGTAGAAAATACCCGACAGGCGATTTTAGACACGGTTTGCAACGGGCTTTTGACCCACGAGCAAAAAGTTACCGGCCTTGAACGGCTGGCGGAATCTCTCATCGAGGTGATTGATTTGCCCCGGGATTATCCCGGCCTCAAAGAGGCGGGGGTGATCTGCGACCTTAACGAATCCAACTGCCCGCCCCAGCCCCGCTACATCGTACCGGACTATTCCCTGCTTTTCCGCAAAGGCTGCAAGTACCTGGAGCTGCCGCCGCCGGAAGATCTCGATGAAGCCCTGAACGTGCTTTCCATTTTTATCCGCCACGTGCCTTCGGTAACCAATTTCCCGGTGTTTATCGGCTTTCTGGACCGGCTGCTGGAACCCTTTGTACAACACGAAGACCGGGATGCGGCCCGGAAAAAGATCGGCCTTTTTTTGCGATCCATAGATCGTACCATTACCGATTCATTTTGCCATGCCGATATAGGCCCGGAGGAAACGCTGGCCGGGCGGCTTATTCTTGAATGTGAAAAGGCCGAGCCGAAAAGCGTGCCCAATCTTTCCTTCCTCTACGATCCGGAAATTACGCCTGAAGATTTTGCCCTTCTGGCGGCGGAAACGGCCCTGGGCAGCGCCAAACCGAGTTTTGCCAATCACCGGATGTTTCTGAAAGAGCTGGGCGGCGATTATGCGGTGGCAAGCTGTTACAACGGGCTCCTGGCCGGGGGCGGTTCCTATACCCTTTCGCGGCTGCGGCTGGGGCACCTTGCAGCAACAGTGCAGAGCCTTGACGATTTTTGGCCCGCCCTGGAAAACGCCGCCGAAACGATGATGGCCTACATGGATGCCCGCATCGCCTTTATGGTGGAAAAATCCGGCTTCTTTGAGACAAACTTTTTGTCTATTGAAGGTTTTATTCAGCAAGATCGTTTCACCGCCATGTTTGGCCTGGTGGGGCTGGCGGAATGTGTGAACAGCCTTATGGAAAAAGAGGGGAAGAAAGATCGTTTTGGCCGCAGCGCCGAGGCGGATGTTTTGGGCGTGGGCATTATGAACCGGCTGGACGAATTGGTAAAAGCCCACCGTAATCCCTATTGCGCCGATATTCCCGGCACCGCTACCGGCGGTCACTTTCTGCTCCACGGGCAGGTGGGCATAGACAGCGATGTTGGCGAAAGTCCCGCCACCAGGATCCCCATTGGCGAGGAGCCGGACGAGCTGAGTGATCATCTGAGCCACTGCGGGCTTTTCCACCGGTTTTTCCCCTCGGGCACCGGGGAAGTTTTTGTGGTGGAATCCACGGCCCACCGGAATCCGGCCTATCTTTTGGACATGGTAAAGGGCGGTTTTGAAAAAGGCGGCCGTTATTTTTCGATCCATTCCAGCGATTCGGACGTGATCCGGGTTACCGGTTACCTCGTCAAACGTTCCGAAATGGACAAGCTGGCATCGGGCAAAAACGTACTGCAAAACACCACGGCCCTGGGTCTCGGTTCCGCAAGAAACGCCCGTGTGCTGGAGCGGAAACGGCGTTGAACCATAAGGGCCCGGACTCCTCTGCCCCGGTAAACCGCATACTCCGTTCCAGCATTGTGGACGGGCCGGGGAACCGGGCGGTGGTTTTTGTACAGGGCTGCAACTTCAACTGCGTATACTGCCACAACCCTGAAACCATCGCCCTCTGTTCCGCCTGCGGTATATGCGTCAGCCGCTGCCCCGCGGGGGCGCTATCAGCATATAATGATAAAATCATCTGGGAACAAAAAAAATGTGTCCTCTGCGATGAATGTATAAAAATCTGCCCCCATAGTTCCAGCCCCCGGGTGCGCGTTATGAACGCCCACGACGTTATAGCAGAGATAGCGCCCTCTCTGCCTTTTATCCGGGGCATTACGGTGTCCGGCGGCGAATGTACGCTCTATCCCAATTTTTTGCAGGAGCTGGGAAAGCTTGCCAAAGAAAACAAAAAAACTTTTTTTCTTGATACCAACGGCAATTACGATTTTTCCGCCAACCCTGAGCTGTTAAGCCTCTGTGACGGGATCATGCTCGACATTAAGGCAAGCCCCGCCGATGGGGAAAAGGTTACCGGACAGCGGGACTACAATATGTTTGGCACTGCGGAATTTCTTGCCGGCGCCGGAAAACTTTACGAGATACGCACCGTGGTAAGCCCCGGCCTGTTCGACGCCGCAGCTCTGGTGGACGAAACCTGCCGCCGCATCGCCCCCATCAACAAAAGCGTACAGTACAAGCTTATCCGCTACCGGCCCAATGGCGTGCGGCCCTCCGCAGCCTCTGTTTTGGCCGCCCCCGAAGACCTGCTCATGGAAAAACTGGCCGCCATCTGCGGGGGCTACGGGATCAAAGCCGTGGTGGTGTAAAAGGTCTACTGCGTACCCCCTCACAATCTGCCGGATCGTTTTACCTGAAGATAGCGGTTTATCAGGTCGGAGGAGAGGCGGGCCGCGGGGGCTTCCAGCGTGAGGAGGCCTGAGTGTTCCCAGCTTTGGTAAAGGCGGCGGCGGGTGGCGATGTAGGAATAGGCGGCGGCGGTTTCCAGGGCTTCGTCGCCCGTGGCGGGACGGCGGACGGCGAGCTGTTCGGCTTCCAGTTCACGGAGGCTTACCAAAAGGAGAAGGTGCCGTTTTTCGATTCGTTTCAGTATCCACGAAAGGGATTCGCCGTCTTCTTCACGGAAGTTGCTGACCAGAATGATAAATGTGCGGCGGTGCAAACGGGCCAGGGCTTCTTCCAGAGCGGAAAAGGGGGAGGAGGGCACCGGGGCGCTTTGCAGATCGTAGAGGCCGTTCATCAAACCGGGGAAAGCGCCGATCCCTTTGCGGGGGGGAATCCAGCGATCGCTTGAGCCAAAGGAGCCCACCGCCACGGCATCTCCGTGTTTGAGGGCGGCGTAGGAAAGAATCAGCACGGCGCCCAGGGCGCTGTCAAACTGCATGTACTCCCCTTCGCGGCGGTGGAGGCGGTAGCCTGAATCAAGGAGCAGAAGAACCTGCTGATCCTGCTCCTCCTGATACTCCCGGATGATAACTTTTTGACGACGGCTGGTGGCCCGCCAGTCGATGTTACGCACCGAATCCCCTTCCTGATAATCCCTGAGACTTTGAAATTCCAGGCCCTGGCCCCGGCGGCGTATATTTTTGACCCCTGACCGTTCGAGGATGCCCCGCATATCGGCCCCGGCGGCTTCTTTTAATTTGTTAAAATCAGGATAGGTCCGGCCCCGGCTTAAACATTGGTGGGAAATTTTCAAACGCCAAAAACGGAGAAGCGAAACGCTGAGTAGTTCCGTTCCGGAAAATTCCCAAAGGCCCCGCTCCAGCGGAACCAGTGTATATTCAAAAATCATTTCATCATTTTTTTTCAGCATCCCCCGATTTAACATGGCAGGAAAGGCGGAGGTCTTCATGGTTTCGGGGTACAGATCAAAAAGCAAAATTTTGAAGGGCAGAAAACCGCTGCCTGTTTTTTTTATCCTCAGCTTTACCGCGGCGGGAATACCCATGGCCAGAGTGGAGGCAATTTCCCGGCTTACGATTAAACGATCAGAAAAAAAACGCAAGATCAATGCATCGATGATGATAAAGGGCAATAAAAAAATGCCGGATAAAAACCAGATGAGGGACAATGGTTCGGAAAAAAATCCCCCGACTCCGAGCAGGAGCCAGGCCAGGGCGGCGATAAAAAGGCCGGGGCCGCTTCTCATGTGCGGGGAGCCTGTATTTTCGCCAGAAGCTGATCGATTATCCGGGCCTCGGTCTGGCCTTCCAGTTCGCTTTCCGCCGAAAGGGTCAGCCGGTGGGCGATCACCGGTTTTGCCAGGGCTTTGATGTCGTCGGGCAGTACGAAATCCCTTTTTTCCAGCAAAGCCCGGCCACGGGCGGAACGGATCAGCGCCAAACTGCCCCGGGGGCCTGCGCCGGTTTCCAGCGCAGGAAGTCCACGGGTGGCGGCGGTAAGGCGCACCGCATAATCGATCACCGAAGGGTCCACCCGCACGGCGGCGGCGAGGTTGCGGATGGTGATAAAGGCCCCGCTTTCCAGCACGGTGTTTACCGCGGCGATGGAAAGCTCCGCGCCGGTGCTGCCGGAAATAACCTGGGCCACCATAATTTTTTCTTCTTCCATCACCGGATAATCCGCCAGAATCTTCATCAAAAAACGATCTTTCTGGGCATCCGGCAGGGGGTAGGTGCCCTCGTGTTCGTAGGGGTTTTGTGTGGCCAGCACCATGAACGGTTCCGGCAGAGGATAGCCGGTGCCGTCCAGGCTCACCTGAAATTCCTGCATAGCCTCGAAAAGCGCCGCCTGGGTTTTTGCCGGGGCCCGGTTGATTTCATCGGCAATAAAAAGATTCGTAAAAACCGGCCCCTTCTTGGTGATAAACTTCCCCGTGGACGTATCGATCATAATGTTACCGGTGATGTCGCTGGGCATAAGGTCCGGGGTAAACTGCACCCGCCGGGAATCGCCGCCTATGGCTTTTGCCAGGGCCCGCACCAAAAGGGTCTTGCCCAAACCCGGCACACCTTCCACCAGAAGATGGCCCCCCGCAAGCAGGGTGATAAGGGCGTGATCCACCAGTTCCCGCTGGCCGATAAAAGCCTTGCCGACTTCCGCCCTGACTGCATCCAGCGCTTCCCCGGCGCTCTCTACGGTGTATTCAATGTTACTCATAGTTTCTCCAATATTGTTTCAAGTGTGTTCACGGTTTTCACAAAATTACGGCGGCTTATTTTCCCGGCGGCGTCGAGAACGCTCCCGGCGCTGATGCCTGCGTTCCCGGAACGAGGCAATGGCCCCGCCGCCGATTCCTCCCAGAGCTCCACAAAACGGCGGCGCAATGCGTCATCGTCATAAATATTCTCTCTGGTACGCAATCGCTTGAAAATTTCCCCGGTATAAATAGCAGCATAGCTGCCGAGGGCACGGTACTTTGAAAGAAAACGGCTCTCCGCCAAAAAACGTTCCCGGATTGGCCGCCCCGGTTTTTCATCATCCCGCGCGGCGCGCCCGAAAAGCGGAATCACGGTCCAGAAACCAATGATGATAAGCATTATGCCGGAAACTATCAAGGGTGTAAAATTCCCCCGGTCCGCCAGGCGGCCAAAAACATTCTCCACAATTTTGCGGCCCCGGATAAAAAGTATGCCCTTACCATCCTGAAAATCTTCGGGTTGAAAACCCACGGGCGCAAGCAAATTCCAGGCCAGCGCCGCATTGGGTTCCTTTCCCAACCCGCCGCTTTTGAAAAGCCGGGGATTCCCCATGATCGTCACAGTTCCCCGGCCAATGCCGCGTTTAACCAGCCGGATGATGCCCCGGTTATCCGTCATGACGTTTAAGGCCCCCGAAATTTCCTCCGGCAATTCGGCCATGGCAAAAGCCACATCATCGTCAAAATCCGGCTCGAATTTTTCATGATAATAACCACGGTCCGACGACTGATCTTCGGTAACGCCAAGAGCGTTCATCACCATTTCAATCCCGGTGATTTGACGGTTGTACCAGGACTCGTCCAGCGAAATGATCAGGTTCCGGCCCTCCGCCACCCAGGGAGAAAGTTCGTCCCAGGAATCGTCACGCCAGTTAAAAAGAGAAGCCTGTATAAAAACAATTTTCTCCGCCGCATCTTTTATCATGTTGATATGTCCCCGGTTTTCAACACGGACCTTATAACCCGCATTTTTCAGCCAGCGATCCAGCGCCAGATATTCATTGGATTGAGCTTCCGCGGAAGGCGGGACATATTTTGTTTTTGGACGAATCTCCAGAAACGTATAAGCCAAAACGCCGAGCAGAACCAGCACAACAAGGGTGATACCCCCGGGGATGGCATATTTACCCATGGACGGCCTCCAAAAGGGAGCGGCCGAAGCCGAGGGATTTTTCAAATTCACCCGGGGCGGGATCTTTCCCCGCATAGGCAAAACGGACCCAGGTTAAAATCAAATTTTCAAATCCGTTGATTTTTTGCGGACTGCCCGATTCTGCATTACGGACTAGCGTTAGGCAGCCGTATTCGGTGGCGCCCGGGGGCAATACAATGCCCCGGTGTACAGTGTAAGCGGCGATAGTTCCCGCCAGACAGGAAGCCCAGGCTTCGCGAATATTTCCCCGGCGGTAAAATTCCTCAGCGCTGTCCAGCAAAACGCCGGGGCTGTCTTCGGCCGGGGTGGAACGGCCCTGCATTAAGGTTTCCGGGGCGGAAGAAAAACGCTGCCGGTATTTGTAATAACGGTAGAGGACAAAACCGGTTCCGCCCAGGATAAGGGCCCCTAAAATCAGTCTGAGAAAAAAAGCAAAGCCCTGTCTGAATTTTTCCATCCATCCGGGAAGATATGAAAAATCATAGCCGCCGTCCGATCCTTCGTCCCCATTATTGTTGTCCTTAAAACGGATCTCCCAGCTTTCTTTTTCACTGCCGAAATCATCCGATTTTAAGATTTCTTCCAGGTCTTCCAGCGGCGGCGGCGGACCTTCGGGAAAAGCGAAAAGACTTTCCAGGGGAAGAAGCGGCGTCCGGGGGCCGGGGATCAAAACTTTTACTTCGCCCTCATCGGAGCTTTCGTCATCATAAAAATCATCATTGTAATATTCTGAATCATTATCCCAATTATCCGCATCTTGTGCGGGGCCCTGCACCGGTGAAAAAAGCAAAAATATGCAGAGAAGCGTTATACCCGCCAGACGGCCCGCCGGAACAAAACGCCGGGGGGAATTTTTCGCGGCCGCAAAATTCTGAAAGAGAAGCTGAATGTCCCAGCCTTCAACTTCGACGCGGCTGTTGATATACAGGCCGAAACCCATACACACATAGAGGCTTTCCATCAGCATATAGTTAAAACAGTACAACACAAAAATAACAATTTCATATTTCGCAAAAATATCAGTTACGGAAAATGATAAATCGGGCCGGATCATTTCCACGATAAAACTTGAAAAGGTTATCCCCCCGAGAAGAAGTACCCCTTCTATGATCAATCCCAGAATAGTGATGAGGAGACAAAAATCAAGCCCTCCCCTTTCAAGGAGCCGTTTACGCTGCCGTAATTGTTTTCCGCGGAGATTTTCCAAGAGGCGCACCGGCATCCGGGAAGAACGCCAGGGGCTGAAACGCCGCCACAAAAGATCCCCCAAAAGCCCCCGAAAAATACTTTTTTCCAGGCCCCGGAAAAATCGTTTCATCCCCGCTCCGGCTTCAAAAAAACGGATCGAAATAACATGAAGGGCAAAACGATCAAAAAAAGGTTTAAGCCACCAGAGAAAAAGGTAGGACCAGGGCCGCAAAAATTCCGGCAGAAGCCTGAAACCAAAACCCGCCAGCCAGATGGGCAGCGCAAAAAGGGGGATAAAATAAACAAAGCTGTCCCGCCAGAGCAGCAAACCGGAATCCGCCGCTTCCCAGGAACTCCGGCGCCGCAGGGCCAGAGCGCCTTCGCTTGCAATCGGGAGCTTCATCTTTTTTTCTCCTTTTTTTCACGGCCGGCAAAAATAAAATAGCTGTAAAGGAGAATCCACCCGGCGCCTCCTGCGATAAACCGGATGTTTGAGGGCGTTTGGTGGCGGGAAGACCAGAAGGCTTCGATGACCGCTGCAATGACCAGCATTATGGTACTGCCCGTTATCAGCGGCAGGGCTGTTTTCCCCGCCGCCCGGATTGACGCAGCCCGTGAACGGCCTTTGGTGACAAAAAAACTATAACCCAAAAGCAGACCCGCCTGGGCGCTTAATACAATGGCGGTAAGCTCAAAGCTTCCGTGGCCGATGACAAAAGAAAAAAACGGTTCCGAAAAACCCTGGTTGATAATATGGGCCGCTATAACCCCCATAAAAGCCCCGTTAAAACAGAGAATAAGCAGACTGCCGAAGCCCGCGAGAATTCCCCCGGCAAATGTTCTGAACGCTATGGCTACATTGTTATAAATGTAATAGCCGAACATATCCGCATCGCCCCCCACATCCCGGGGATGCAGAAAATGATAACTTTCGGGGTTGTACATTTCTTCCATCTGAACCGCCTGGGATTCGGGGATAAACTCGTAAACGGCGGCGGGAAAACGGACGCAGAGAAAACCAAAAAAAAGCGCCAGCCCCCAGAAGATCAGCGATGCCGCTCCCAGGCCCCGCCATTGGGAACGGATAGCCCGGGGGAAAGTTTTGGTGATAAAATCAATAATTATTTTGATGGACCATGAACGCTGACCGTAAAGAAGCTGATTCCCTTCCAGCACCAGCCGGTTAAGCCGTTCGATGATGGAAGGATCAAAGGCATGGGAACGGGCCGTGTTAAGGTCCTGGGTAATTTCCCTCCATGCCGGGGGAAACCATGCGGCCCGGCTTTTGACAATTTTTTTATTTCCATTGATAACTTTTTCAAATTCATTCCAGAAGCCGCTGCGGCGTTCAATAAAATTTTGCTGGGTCATAAGCCGTCCCCGCTTAAGCCCCGGGCAATTCCCAAAAGATACCCCGAGTCATCCTGCTCTTGAGGCAGCGGTGCATTTTCGATGCCCCCCTCCCCCCGCAAAATTTCCGTATAATCATGGGCGATTTCATCGGCCCGTTCCTTCCCCAAAAGCGGATAACGGCGGGCAAACATAAGGATCGCCTGTTTTTCTTCGTAGGATAAGCGCCGGGGCGGGTTCACCAATTCCACCGCCTGGAGCCAGGGCATGGCGGATCGCCTGACCGGAGCCTGGGCCTGCGACGTATACACCACCAGCGTATCGGCAGCCCAATCGCCCAAACGGCGAAACCCCCGGCTGACGCTGATGCACAACAGAACGATGATGTAAAGAAATAAAAAAGTATCGGCAAAACGGAGCAGGTTCCGTAAAAAAGAAGAACCGGGATTCACCGGCGATCCGTCGCCGCGCACCACCCGGATCCCCAAAATTTTTTTCCCCGGACTCTGGCCCCGCCAGCACAGCTCGCAGGTAACGTGATAAAACCAGTCAACAAGAAAAATCATGATCAGCAGGATCCACGTACCAAAAATACTTTCAAAATCCAGCAGGTAGGAAACCACAAACAGGGTGATGATGATGATCCACTGAACGCAGGAATCGATCACCGCAGCACACATCCTGATGGGAAGCCCCGCAGGATACAAAATAAATTCTATACCCTCCGGGGTTTGCACCGCCAGGGATGAATCGGCGCCGCAATCCATACTACCAGCGCCGCAATCCATGCTACTGGTGCGGCCCCTGTCAAATCCGGTCATTTAGAGAGAAGCTACCACGGCAATTATTACGATGATGATGGAGAGGGGAATAAAGGCCAAACCAATAATCGCCAGAATCCCGTTAAATTTCCAGAACGATTTGTTGTTTTTCAGCGCCAGCTCCAGATCCTCAATAGAGCTGCTCCGTAAATAACTGCGAATCTTCGCACCGAAGGTGTAGGTAAACCGGGCGGGGAAAAACATCAGCAGGGCCACGGCAATATAAATCACCCCGAGAACCCCGCCGGCGAGCATTCCGGCGTCTATACCCGCCTGCCTGAAAATGCCGGAAGCCGACGGGAGCACCATGAGGGCGATGCCAAACAAGGCCATGAACCCGGCGCCAATAAAATTAAGAATCCCCAAAAACCGCAGCCAGGGAGACGCTTCCTTCAAATAAGTAATCATTGTTTCCGTGAGTCCCCCCTGAGAACTCAAGGGCAGATCCGGTTTGATATCCGCCTGCGGGCTCTGGTAGGGGTTGACATTAATATCAGACATTTAAGAACCCTCCTTTTCCTATAATGGCCCCTCCCGGCATAATATTCAAGGTTAAGTCGCCAGCCGTTCCCCTTAGATCAGTCTCCGGGCGGGGAGCGGGGCCGGGCTGGCAAAAATAGCTGGTGGAATCCACCTTCGTAGCCCTTCTTGGGTGCGCGTTTTAGGCCTTTATTGACGGGAATTACGGAAGATTACGGGGGATCATTCGGGTAATGGCGGTTCAGGGGCAAATGGTCTACTACGGTGGGGAATTCCAGATCATTTTTGCCAGCCCGGCCCCGCTCCCCGCCCAACACTGTCCGTCCGGTGGGGTAAAGGCTTGTGGTTAAATGTAAAATCGCTGCCCGCCCGAATGTCTTGCCCTTTCTCCTTTTTCCCGGTACACTTTCTCCATCACATAGGTGTATTGCCAAGATGGCTCAGTTGGCAGAGCGGCACACTCGTAATGTGCAGGTCCAGGGTTCGATTCCCTGTCTTGGCTAAAGGGAAGCGAAGGGTTCAGCCCGCCGCGACAGCGGAAGAAGCGCCATGGATGGCGCTGAAAGGGCTGAACCCCGGCCCGGAGGGAAGCGGCAGGACGCCGCTGACCGGAGGGCGATTCCCTGTCTTGGCTTTTCACAGCCTACCCTTCAAACACATCCCGGGCGATAGGCATACGGCGACCCATGCCGAAGGCCCGGGGGGAGACCTTGAGCACCGGCGGCGACTGGCGGCGTTTGAATTCCGCCCGGGCCACGGACCGGATGATCCTTTTGCAGAGCTCCGCATCCCAGCCCTGCCGGGCAATTTCATCACCGGACAGATTATTGAACAAATATAACTTTAGTATCCTATCCAGATCTTCGTAGGGCGGGAGGCTGTCCTGATCCTTTTGATTGGGCCGCAGCTCCGCCGAGGGGGGCTTGGTCAAAATCGCCCCGGGGATGATGTTGACGCCGCCCTCTGCCCGGGCCTTTTCGTTAATGCGATGGCACAACGCAAACACTTCGGTTTTGAAGAGGTCGCCGATGGGCCCCAGCGCGCCGTTGGTATCACCATAAAGGGTGCAGTAGCCCATGGCCAGCTCGCTCTTGTTGCCGGTGGTTAATAGCATGGAGTTGAACTTATTGGAAAAGGCCATCATCAGGGTGCCCCGGATCCGGGCCTGGAGGTTTTCTTCCGCCAGATCGAAGGGCCGTTTTTCAAAAACATTTTCCAGCACCGAAAGAAAGCCCGTGTACAGCGGCTCGATGGCCAGGGTTTCGTAACGGCAGCCAAGGTTTTTCGCCAGTTCCGCCGCATCATCTTTTGACCCCTCTGAAGAAAAACGGGAGGGCATACTGAAGCCGACGACATTTTCTTTGCCGATAGCCTTCACCGCCAGATAAGCCACCAGGGCCGAATCGATCCCGCCGGAAAGCCCCAGGTGGGCCCGGGTAAAGCCGCACTTGTCCATATATTCCCGGATGCCCATGATCAGGGCCTGTTCCAGAATATCCAGTTCACCGCGGGAGAGGCCCACCTTGAAGGGGTCCGCCGCATCAACGCCGGCCGGCCCCGAAACAGTCTCCCCGGAGCTATGCAGGGTCAAGGGCAGCGGCGCGGAAGAATCCCAACAGATAAGCTCTTCCGCAAAAGCCGCCGCATTCAGTCGCACATGGCTCTGTCCGCCGGCCTCCGAAGGGGCTATCACAAAAGATCTTCCATCAAAAATTATCGAGTCATTGGCCCCCACCGCGTTGACGTACACCAGCGGCACATTTCCCCGGCGGCTGATCCGTTCCGCCAGCGCCCGGCGCACCTTGAGCTTCCCCGCCACATAGGGCGACGCCGAGGGCACACACAAAAGGCTTAATCCCTGATCCAGAAGTTTCCGCACCGGATCTTTTTGATACGCCGTGCCCGGTGTGTCCGTTTCCCGCCACACATCCTCGCAGATAGCCACCCCGATCCGTTCCCCCCGCCATTCAAAAACCTGCCAGCGCCGGGCCGGTTCAAAATTCCGCGCCTCGTCAAATACATCGTAGGTGGGCAGGAGGGTCTTTACCTGTTCAAAAACCAGCTGCCCGTCCAGGATGATGCCGTACACATTCGAAAGGCTTTTCCCCCGGGAGTAGGGGTTCCGGTCCACAAAGCCCAGCCCCACCGCAATCCCCGGCGGCAGTTCCCGCTGCAGCATATGCACGGCCTGAATGTTCAACTCCACAAAGCGGTCCTGATCCAGCAGATCCATGGGCGGATACCCGCAGACCGCCAGCTCCGGAAACAATACCAAATCGGCGCGCTGCTCCTCCCGAGCCCTCCGGGCAAAGTCCAGAATCTTTTCCCTGTTCCCCGTAAACCCGCCTATGGTGGAATTTATTTGAGCGATAGATATACGCATGATGATAGATTATACCGGAAAAGGCGGGGGGAGGCATAGCCTTTGGGAAATCACTGGAACAGGCATTTACGCGATCGCTTGCCTCCTGCCGGTGGTGGTGGTGGTATAGTTCCGGGCATGAAAGGACATCTGGTTATCGCCCTGGTTTTGCTGGCCCTGTACCCGGTCGGGGCCCAGGAAGAGGTATTCCTCTGGCCGGCATCGCTGGATACAGGCCGGGACGCGGAATATCTTACAGAGGATGAAAAGGCCGTTCTCCTGGAGATGAACATGGTCCGCTACAATGGGGCCGCATATGCCCGATTGTACCTCCAGCCCATGCTGGCTAACTTTAACGGAAACTTCTACGCATTGCCCGGTGAGTCTTCTATGTATACCCACGAAGGCGCCCGGGCCGTTCGGGAATGTATCGCCGCCCTTAACAAGATCGCAAACCGGGAGCCTCTGCTGCCTGCCCGGGGGCTGGCCCTGGCAGCCCGGGACCATGTACGGGATACCGGGCCCAGTGGACGGACAGGGCATACAGGCAGTAACGGAAGCACCCCGTCGAAGAGGATTAACCGCTATGGACAGTGGGGCAAGACCTGCGGAGAAAATATCAGTTACGGCTACTCCGGCGCCCGGGACATTATGATCCAATTACTGGTTGACGACGGAGTATCCTCCCGGGAGCACCGGAACAACATTCTAAAGCAGGCCTACCGTTATGTCGGCCTTTCCATAGGTCCCCACAAGACCTATGAATTCATGTGCGTTATAGACTATGCGGGGGACTATACCAGCAACGACAGCCCGGAAGCGCCATAAGGGGCAAACAACATGGCGGAGCATAAATAGGGGTCAGTGTTAAACCGTTTACTGATGATCTTGGTGATCAGACCATCAGGGTATTCCATGCGATGAAGTGCAGGGATGCCTTGTTGCCGCTGCTGGACCCATAGGAGGAACCAATGCCCGATTTGACTGATGAAGAATACGATGCCCTGGATGAATACTACACCAAAAATCTGCCCAGGGTTTCCGGCAACGGAAGAAGCGGCTCCTTCGCGCAGCACGAAGGGCATGTTGTCTTCGTAGACGATCTTTCCGCAGACTGGCATGGTGGTTATTCTGTAATAATATCCACAAATTTCGGGTATTGTCAGGGAAGTAACCACTATATTTAAGTAGTCTTTTAATAATGTGTTTTAGGGAAAATTTACGGGACTTATTGAGCTACAATGATATAGAACAAAAGGAATTAGCGGCTAAAGCGGAAATTCCACTTCGTACACTTGAGAACTATCTGAGCAAAGATTCTTCCATGCCTGCCGCCGACACGGCCGTCCGCATCGCCAAAGCCCTGGGGGTAACGGTCGAATACCTCGTGGATGGCGCCGAATCCTCCCCGGATAAGGCTTCTCTGGCCGTAAACTCCGTTCTGCGCCAGATGGGGCAGTCCCTGGAAAAGCTCTCCGAAGGGGACCGGAAGGTGGTATACGAGACTGCCCGCCATCTGGCGGAAACCTTACTAAAACAGAATGGTAAAGAGCAATAGAATAGTACACTACCTTAAAAACAACCAGCGAAGATATACTTTAAATGCCCTTTGCCTGATTCCTTGTAAAAAAAACAGGTGATGAAATACACTGAACGATATAATGAATACGGAACAGTTTGATCGGATTACTTTGAATCCCGCCGTTATGGGCGGTAAGCCCTGTATCCGGGGCATGAGGGTTACCGCAGGTATGATTGTGGACCAAATCGGAGCTGGTATAAGCGTTGAGGAAATGCTGACGGATTACCCGTACCTTAAAAGTGAGTCCTACTTTTTAGGGTAGGGTATGAAAGAACAAGAATTACGCAGCATTCTCAGCGCCAATTTAAAACGGTATCGTGGATACCGCAAGCTTTCGCAGGCTGAATTGGCTGAAAAGCTCGAAATTTCCATCCCTTTTTTAAGCGATGTGGAAAATGGCAGAAAATGGATTTCCCCGCTCACACTGGTCAAATTCGCCGAGGCCCTGAAGATAGAGCCTTACGAGCTTTTTAAGCCCGCCGAATCCCTGCCACCGAATATGAGTCTGGCCCTTGCCAAATGGGGAGATGAAGTGGTGGAAGCGGTTACCCAAACGGTCAAAAATATGCAGGATTACTATCTGGAAGAAACTTCACCCGGTGATTGATACCTCCACATTCCTTACACGTGCAAAAGTGGTGCCAGGCACTTTTTCACGCCGGCATCATAGCCCTTGAAAATGCCCTTGACCTAAATCTTCCCTTCCTCTATACTAAAAATTCACTATTGATTAGAACCCATGAACCTTTATATAGATATGCCGCAGAGCGGCTGTGTGGGAAAACGTAAGGAGATACTCCCATGAAACGGACTTATCAACCTAGTAAAGTCAAACGGAACCGTAAATTCGGGTTCCGGGCGAGGATGAAGACAAGGGGCGGGCGGCTTGTTTTGAAGCGCCGCCGGGCCAAGGGCCGGATTAAACTGAGCGCGTCGGATGAAAAGAAGCCTTACTAGCTGTGGCGGCGGAGGGATCTTTCCGGTTTCGGAGGGAAGAACGGCTAAAATCACGGGCTGAAATAACTGCGGTGTTCAAAAAGGGGCGGTCTTTTGCCTCGGCGGGCGCCAAATTGTTTATTTTGCCCAACGAATTGCCCTATAACCGGCTGGCGGTGACGTTTTCCCGGAAATTTGGCGATGCGGTGCGGCGGAATCGGGCCCGGAGGCTGAGCCGGGAGGTTTATCGGCTGAATAAAAGCCGTTTACGCCCCGGTTTCGACCTGGTTTTGCTCGTTTACCCCGGAAAAGATGAATTTCAGGCCCGGTTGGCACAGTTTGAAACCCTTTCTCACCGGGCCGGTCTCTTACATGGAACGAAATAATGGCGATTGAACAGAAACTGGTTTTACTGCTCATCCGTTTGTATCAACAGGCTATTTCGCCCCATTTTCCCGCAGCCTGCCGTTATGTGCCGACCTGTTCCGCCTATGCTTATGAGGCGGTGCAGAAATACGGACCGGTCCGGGGGCTTTTTTTGGCCCTGAAACGGGTTTTACGGTGCCACCCCTTTCATCCGGGGGGCTACGATCCGGTTCCCTGATGGTGCCTGGCACCTACAAGGTGCTAAATTTTAAGGAATATATATGGAAAAACGAACGGTTTTGGCGGTGGTGCTTTCTATCGTAGTGATTATTGGCTATTCAATCATTCAGGGGATATTCTTTCCCGTGACTCCTCCCCAGTCCCCGGTGAATCCGGCGGTCCAGCCTGCGGTAACGGATGCCCCCGGGGGGGCGCCTGCGGTGACGGGCTTGACGGCTCCGGTAGTTCCCGAAGCGCCCTTGGCCCCGGAAACCGCCCCCACCCGGACCTCCGCCTTTGATGCGGGACCTCAGGTGGAACAGCGGGTCAACATTGACACCGGGCGGGCCCTGGTGACACTGACCAATGCCGGGGGGGACCTGGTTTCTTATAAACTGAAGGAACATCTGGACCGGGGCAATGAGTTTGTGGAGATGATCTTTTCGGGAGATGCCGAATCCCACGCCCTTTCGGTGGCTTTTGGTGATATTAATGCCCAGCCGGTCGCTTCTTTCTTCCACGTGAACCGGGTTTCCGACCTGATCGTAGAATTTTCCCGGGATTTTGTCCTGGCCGCCGGGGCCGGGGAAACTGAACAGCGGCAGTTTCGCCTGACCAAACGTTACGAATTCAAGCCCGATGACTATATGTTCGAGCTGACGATCAGCCTGGACGGGGGTTTGTCCGTACCTGCCTTCAACTTTTCAGGTTTCGCCTACAGTCTGAGTACCGGGCCCCAGATTGGCCCCCATTTTGAAAAACTGGATCAACGTTCGGATTATCGTATGTACTATGCCTATACCAACGGTAAACTGAAAACGGAAAAAGTAAATGTCAATAACAATTCGGATACCATACGGCCCCGGCCGGCCTGGGCTTCGGTGGCGGGGAAATACTTCGCCCTTATCGCCCTACCCTTCTCTTCCCAATATGAAATGGCCTTTTCTACCCGTAGTGAACCGGGTTTGCCCGCGGCTTCCCGGCTGTATATCCTCAGACCCGCCCTGAACGCTTCCCGTACCGATGATACCTACCGTTTCTATTTGGGGCCGAAAAATACGGCCTCGCTGGCGGTTTACAACACCGGAAACAACGGCTTTACCCTCCGGGATATGCAGCTTACCGAGGTGGCCAAGGGAGGGGGCTTCATGAGCATCCCCCCGCTGGAGGCGGCCCTCAAATGGCTTCTGACACTTTTCCACCGGTTTGTGCAAAACTGGGGGGTGGCTATCATCCTTTTGACCATTTTGGTTAAGGTGATTCTTTTCCCGCTGACTAAAAAAAGTTCCGAATCGACCCTGCGAATGCAGACTCTGGCGCCGAAGATTAAGGAAATTCAGGCAAAATATAAAGATAGCCCCCAAAAGATGAACCAGGAGATGGCGGAATTTTACAAAAAAGAAGGGTACAACCCCCTGGCGGGATGTCTCCCCATGCTTTTACAATTGCCGATTTTCTTTGCCATGTACAATCTTTTTAACAGCCATTTTGACCTCCGGGGGGCCATGTTTATTCCGGGGTGGATTCCCGACCTTTCCCTGCCGGATACGGTGTGGGACTTTTCTCCCGCACGGCTGCCTATTTTGGGATGGAGCGCCCTCCGGCTTTTGCCCTTTATCTACGTGGGCTCCCAGCTTTTGTACGGCAAAGTAACCCAGACGCCGGATCAGCAGGGCAACACCCAGATGAAGCTGATGCTTTACGCCATGCCCATCGTGTTTTTCTTCATCCTGTATGATATGCCGTCGGGGTTGGCGGTGTACTGGATCATGTCCAATGTGCTGACACTGGTTCAGCAGATGATCATCAACAATTATATCAAGCAAAAAAAAGCCGCCATGGGGTCTGCTGAACCGGTGCCCACGGTGATTGCGCCGCCAAAAAAAAGAAAGCGGCGGTAGGAGAGTCGTAGACCCTTTTATAAAAATTTTTTCGTGAGGAGCGAATTATGGTATATGAGTTTGAAGGCCGTACTGAAAAGGAGGCAATCGATCAGGCGGCGGAAGAGCTGGGCCTGCAAAAGGACGAGTTTGATGTGGAGATCCTGGAAACCCAGCGTTCGGGATTGTTCAAAAAAGGTTTTGTGCGGATCAAGGTACACACGGACAAACCGGTTTCCCCGGGCGCTCATGTTGCGGCAAGACAGGATGATGAGGAAGATGATTACGAGGAACCTCCTTACCGGACTCCCCCCAGTGCCGCAATCAATTCCCCTGGCGCCGCAATCAATACCCCCCGCGCCGATCCTTATGGCGGCAAGGCGGTTTTCGGCGATCCCCAGGCCAAAGACGATTTTGAACAGAAGATGCTCGATTTTATTGAGGGGCTTATCAGCCGCATGGGTTATGCGGGAAAAGCGTCGGTGCTGTTCCGGGAAGAACACAAGCTGGGCCTGAAGATCGATTCGGAATTTTCGTCGATTCTGATTGGTAAAAAAGGTAAAAACCTGGACGCCCTTCAACTGCTGGCCAATATTTACGCCGGAAGGCAGGGCCGGGAAGATACGCGGATCATCCTGGACAGTGAAAATTACCGGATCCGCCGGGAGGAATCGCTGGTGCGGCTGGCCTACACCGTGGCCGACCGGGTGCGGGAAAACAGGGCGTCGGTGCTGCTGGAACCCATGAATCCCTTTGACCGCCGCTTGATCCACACCACCCTGAACGACATTGCCGATGTGGAGACCAAGAGCGAAGGCGAAGGGCTCTACAAACAGGTGCGGGTTTATTACCGGGGTGTAGGCGGTCTGCGTTAAATGAACGCTGTCAACAGGCGCTGTTTTTTTGCCTTGTTATTTTTCGGCCTGTCTCTGCCGCTTTTTTCTGCTTCGCTGGACGAGCTTTTGGGAACGGAAGGCGCCGCATCATTAATCGCCGCAGAAAGCTTTTCCGGGGTGCAGCTTAAAGATCCCGCCGCCCGGTTTCTCCCCCGTCATGCCGAAGTACGGCGGATTTTCGGGGAGACCTGGGCCGCCCTGGGGCCGAAAATTCTGGTGGAAAATATTTCCCTTTACAAAAAGCCCGGGGGAACCGTTCAGTGGACGGAAGCTGAACGGGTCGGGCTCTACAACGGAGCTTTGGCCCTGGGGACCTTGGCGGGACTCCAGTATTATTCCCCCAGCCGCAAAGCCATGCGGACTTTCTATGAAACATCCACGGTGATCAGCGGCCCCGCCAACAAAACTCCCCTGCCGGATCCTGAGTATGCGGAACCTCCGGCGGCCCTGACCATGTACGCCCGGCAAAAAGATCTGACCTTTGGGGATAATATCTACCGTTACGACTATCATGCGTCTTCCGATGCGTTGGTTTTTATCCAGCAAAACGTTACCGCCATGAACGCCGGCATCATCCCCGCGGTGGGGAAAAATAATTTGTATTCACTGGTAGCGGTTATGGATGCGGGGGAATATCTTTTAATCTATATTGCGTCCATGGTAAAAGCATTGTCATTTCCCGGCATGGGGAATAGAATCGGCAATTCATTTTCGGCCCGCACGGAGGCTATACTTAAATGGTATACCGGACAGGCGGATAAAGTTTTTATAAACAAGGGAGGTCTTTATGGCTCACCATGAAATTCTGGGGCCCCAGGCACGGCCCACGCTGGGGTACTGGATACCCCTTTCCATTCAGCACGTTTTTGCCATGTTTGGGGCGACAATTCTGGTGCCCCTTTTAACGGGACTGGACCCGGCAACGGCGCTTTTTACGGCGGGAACCGGAACTTTGATCTACATACTTTGTACAGGCGCCCGGGTACCGGCCTTTTTGGGCTCGTCCTTTGCCTTTATCCCCCCGCTGATCAGCATTACGGCGGCCTATGGTGATATCCGCTACGCCCTGGGCGGCGCGGTGGCGGCGGGGATTTTCTATTGCCTTGTAGGGCTGATTATCCGTTTTGCCGGGACGCGGTGGCTGGACAAAGCTCTGCCGCCGGTGGTCATCGGTTCGGTGATTGTGGTCATCGGCCTGAATCTGGCGCCCACGGCCATGAGCATGGCGATGAACGACAGTGAGGGAAACTACAGCCTGGTGATGTTTTCCATCGCCACAGTAACACTGGCGGTTACGGTGGGGGCGAATATTTTTCTTAAAGGGTTTTTCAGCACGATCCCCATTTTGATAGGCCTCCTGGCGGGTTATCTTTTCACGCTGCTCATGGGTTTTAATTTCCCCGCATATCGCATTATCGATTTTAACATTGTGAAGGAAGCGCCGTGGTTTGGGCTGCCCCAATTCGCCGTGCCGAAATTCAGCCTCGTTCCCATCATCACTTTTATTATTGTGTCGCTGGCCACCATCTGCGAACATTTGGGTGATACACTGGTAACGAGCAAAGTGGTGGGGCAGGATTTTTACAAAAATCCGGGGCTGCACCGTACGCTGGCGGGCGACGGGCTGGCCACGGCCTGGGCGGCTTTTTGGGGCGGACCACCGAACACCACCTACGGCGAAAATATCGGCGTTATGGCCATCACCAAAGTTTATTCGGTGTGGGTCATCGGAGGGGCTGCAGTGGTAGCGGTCATCCTTTCCATGTTCAGAAAATTCGGCGCATTGATCCAGACCATTCCCACACCGGTGATGGGCGGCATCTCCATGCTTCTTTTCGGGATCATCGCCTCGTCGGGGCTGCGGACCATTGTGGAAAGCGGGGTGGATTATAAAGATAAACGGAACCTGACGATCTCCTCGGTAATTTTTGTTATCGGTATTGGCGGGGGGAAACTGGCCTTTGACATTACGAAGGATCTCCGTTTTGAACTGGCGGGGGTAGCGCTGGCAACGGTGGTGGGGATCATCCTTAATCTGATTTTTCCTGCCGGCCGGGGAACCATAAAGGATAAATAAATTGCAGAACAATGGGGCTGGCCTTTCTGTCCTGATGGAACGGGGCGGCGTTTATCACGATATTCCGGGAAAAACGGCCCAGGAAGTTTTAACCTGCCTGATCGGGGCGGTAAAAATGCCCGCCGGGGTAGACCGGGAAAAACTTTTGGAGGCGGTGCTGGAGCGTGAAGCTTTAATGTCCACGGCGGTGGGCAAAGGCATTGCGCTGCCCCATCCACGGAATCCCATTGTCAGCAACGCCGAAGCGCAGTTGGTAATCACCGCTTTCCTGGAGGAACCGGTAAACTGGAACGCCCTGGACGGGCAGCCGGTACACACGGCGATCCTCATCGTGTCGGCATCGGCAAAACTGCATTTGGGCACCCTGTCGCAGTTGAATTTTTTCTGTCAGCAGGAATCTTTTTACCGGCTTTTGCAAAACCGCTCACGGGCGGCGGATATTATCCGCTTTGTAAAAGATGCGGAACAAGAATGGTCAAACTAATTTTTTAGGAGTGAGTGTTATGGATACTAAAGCGTTGGAAAAAGTGTCGGTGAGTGTGCGGTCCCTTTCCATGGACGCAATTCAGAAAGCTAATTCGGGCCATCCGGGGCTTCCCCTGGGGGCGGCGGAGCTGGGGGCTGTTCTTTACGGCGAAATTCTGCGCCACGATCCTTCGGCGCCGGATTGGGCGGACCGGGATCGTTTTGTCCTTTCTGCGGGCCACGGCTCCATGTTTATTTATTCCCTGCTCCACCTTTCCGGGTATCCGGGCATAACGCTGGAGGACATCAAAAATTTCCGGCAGGTGGGATCAAAAGCAGCGGGGCATCCTGAATACGGCCTCGTGCCGGGGATCGAAATTACCACCGGACCCTTGGGGCAGGGCATCGCCTCGGCCACAGGGATGGCCATTGCGGAGACTATGCTGGCGGCCCGTTTCAACACTACCGATCATACCATCGTGAACCATTATACCTACGCGCTGGCCGGTGACGGCTGCCTCCAGGAAGGGGTATCTTCGGAAACCGCCTCCCTGGCGGGGCATTTAAAATTGGGCAAACTCATCGTGTTTTACGATTCCAACAAGATCACGATTGACGGCAGCACGGACCTTTCCTTTACCGAAGATACGGCGAAACGCTACGAGGCCTACGGCTGGCAGGTGCTCAAAGGTTCCATGTACGATTTTGATGAAATCGCCAAACTGACGGCGGAGGCAAAAAAAGAAACCAATAAACCCAGCATCATCATTTTGACTTCGATCATCGGGAAAGGCGCTCCAAAAAAACAGAACACCGCCGACGTTCACGGAGCGCCCCTGGGGCCGGAGGAAGTTGCCGCGGCAAAGAAGAATCTGGGTATTCCCGACGGAGCCGAATTTTATATCGCCCCGGAAGTTCCCGAATATTTTAAAACAAAACAGGTTGAATGGAAAAAAACCCGGGAGAATTGGCTGGCGGAATTTGATGCCTGGTCGAAAGAAAATCCTGACAAGCGGAAAGAGTGGGATGCTTTTTATTCCGGCAAGATCGTCCCGGCGGAGCTTCCTGTTTTTACCGCCGGTGAAAAAATCGCCACCCGTACTGCGGGAAACAAAGCTTTGGCGGCCCTGGCGGCGGTGAATTTAAACCTGGTGGGCGGCTCGGCGGACCTCAAGGGGCCCAACGCCGTGGGCTTCCCCAACAGCGGGCCCTATTCTGCGGCGGACCGGGGCGGCCGCTACCTGCACTACGGCATCCGGGAATTCGGCATGGCCGCTATTTCCAACGGCATCTCGCTCCACGGCGGCTTCCGATCCTTCTGCGCCACTTTCATGGTGTTTTGTGATTATCTCCGGCCCGCATTGCGGCTTTCTGCCCTGATGAAGCAGCCGGTGATTTATGTGCTGACCCACGATTCAATCTTTGTGGGTGAAGACGGCCCCACCCATCAGCCGGTGGAACATCTGGCGGCTTTGCGGGTTATCCCCGGTGTGCGGGTTATCCGCCCCGCCGATGCCGAAGAAACCGCCGAAGCCTGGGCCATGGCCCTTGAACGGCAGGACGGCCCCACGGCGCTGGCCCTGAGCCGCCAAAACCTCACGGTATTTCCCAAGGACGATCCCGACTGGAAAAACACGATCCGCGCCGGGGCTTATATCGTGAAAAAAGCCGCCGGAACGCCCGAGGCTGTGATCATCGCCACCGGTTCCGAAGTTGGATTGGCCCTAAGCGCCGCCGAAAAATCCGGCAAAAACATTCAGGTGGCTTCGATGCCCAGCCGGGAGCTTTTTGAATCCCAGCCCGCAGCTCTGCAGAACAGCATTATCCCCCCGGGCCTACGGGTAATCGTCGCCGAGGCCGGTGTAAGAAACGGCTGGGAACGGTGGGCAAAACCGGAAGACATCTTCAGCATAGACCGTTTCGGCGAATCCGGCCCCGCGGACAAAGTCGCCGCTGCCCTGGGCTATACCGCCGATGCACTGGTAAAGATCATCAACCGGTAAATTTTTTCGTAATTGCATGCGTGCAGCCCTATCTATCCCCCAGGGATAGATAGGGCTTTTGTTTTGCCACGGATTTATAGGCCGGGCGGATAATTTTACCGGCGTTCACCAGCTCTTCAATACGGTGGGCGCTCCAGCCTGAGATACGGGCCACGGCAAAGAGCGGCGTAAAAAGTTCCTGCGGAAGATCCAGCATACTGTACACAAAGCCGGAATAAAAATCCACGTTGGCGCTGACACCTTTATACATCTTCCGTTTTTTACCGATGATTTGCGGCGCCAGGGCTTCAACCTTAAAATATAGTTTGTATTCTTCCATCCGGTTTTTTTCTTTTGCAAGCTTTTCCACAAACTGCCGGAAGATAAGGGCCCGGGGATCCGAAAGAGAATACACCGCATGACCTATGCCGTAAATTAAACCCGACTTGTCGAAGGCTTCTTTACTGAGAAGTTTTTCAAGATAATTGCCAATGGCGTCGTCATCGTTCCAGTCGGCAATTTTTTCCATCATATCGGCGAACATCTGCACCACTTTGATGTTGGCTCCGCCGTGACGGGGGCCTTTGAGCGATCCCAAAGAAGCGGCCACTGAAGAATAGGTATCGGTATGGGAAGAAGAAACCACATGGGTGGTGAAGGTGGAATTGTTTCCGCCTCCATGTTCGGCGTGGAGCACCAGGGCAAGGTCCAGAATCTGCGCCTCGAACTTTGTGTAGGCCGAATCCGGGCGGAGCATATAGAGAATATTTTCCGCCATGGAAAGCCCTTTCTTTGGTGAATGGATCACGAGACTTTTTTCGTTAAAATAATGCATAAACGATTGATAGCCATAAATCGCCAAAAGGGGAAACTGGGCAATTAAGCGGATGGACTGCCGTATGACATTGGGAATTGAAATATCATCGGGGTTATCATCGTAGGCGTAAAGCGTTAAAACACTCCGCGCCAAAGAATTCATCATGTCTTTGCTGGAAGCGTTCATGATCGTATCCCGGAAAAAATGATCCGGCAGGGCGGCATATTCTTCCAGCAGAGCAGAAAATTCGGCGAATTCTTCTTTCCCCGGCAGATAGCCGAAGAGCAAAAGGAAACACACTTCCTCAAAACCAAAACGATCTTCGGCCTGAAAACCCTGAACAATTTTTTCGATGTTGATGCCCCGGTAAAAGAGCTTTCCTTCGCAGGGCATATAATCGCCGTCTTCCAGAATATACGAAACCACTTCGGAAATTTCCGTCAGGCCCACCAGAACGCCCTTGCCGCTTATGTCCCGAAGCCCGCGCTTTACCTCGTATTTCCCGTAAAGCTCGTTGTTGATGATCCCGCCGCCGACCACCATATCCGCATATTTTTCGATGATCCTATCGGCATCTGTCTTTGTCATACTATGAGTGTAGTGTGACCGGGGCGGGATAACAAGAGGTGATAAATTAAAATTTTATCGTGGCCCCTGATTGATCGGAACGGTACACCGCCTCGATCATTTTTGTCATCAACACCGCATCATCCAAACCCAAATATTCAGGACTTTTCGATTGATTGATGCAAGCATCAGCAAACTGGATCAGCGGCGAAGGTTTTGCCGGCGGAATATCCCGGGGCTTTGCATCACTGAAAACGCCCATGGATTTTAATGATGTCCGCACTTCGTTTCCCCGGACAAAAACCGATCCTTCGGTGCCGTACACTTCCAGCAGATCCGGTACGCCGTAAGTCACAAAGGCCGTTTCCATGATCCCCAAAATGCCGTCCTTGAATTCCGCAATGGCCACGGCGTTTTCGTCGGAAGAAGTTTTAAAGGGATTGGTGGTAAGGCCGGAAAGCCGTTTCGGGGCGCCGAGCAAAAAGGCCAATAGGTACACCGGATGGGCCCCCAGGTCCATCATGGCGCCGCCCCCGGTAAGAGAGGTGTCGAACCAGTAATCCGGCAGCCAGTGATCGCTGACCCCGCTGTGGCTGCGGCGGAACCGTGCCCCGGTAACCTGGCCCAATGCACCGGAATCTACCATGTTTTTGACATAAAGCACCGCCGGATCGCTGCGCTGGGGCAGGCTGATGGTAAAAATCACCCCGGCTTTTTTTATTTCTGCCGCCAATTTTTCCGCCGTTGCCGAATCCACCGCTAAAAGTTTTTCCGTAAAAATATGTTTTTTTGCCGCCGCCGCTTTGGACAAAAGCTCATAGTGCATGGTGGTGGGGGAATTGCAGGCCACCGCAGAAATATCATTCCGGGAAAGAAATTTGCCGTAATCTTCCTCAAACTCAATCCCCCATTCCGCCGCCTTCGCCCGGCCCCGTTCCGGCGACTCATCCCAAAGGACCGTCACCCTGATTTTTCCGGTGGCCTGCCCATAGGCCTGGAGCTCCCGCACATAACCTTCCGCATGGACGTGCCACGAACTGATAATCCCCACATTTACCATAAAAACCTCCAATAGTATGTTGATGTATTATACCCGCTCTGAAGCAATTGTAAAATACCCTTCTATCAAGTATAATTGGAATATGATTATTCAAATGGATGCCCTTATCCAGGCGTTGGCCCAGGCCCTGGACATGGTGGAGATTTCTTATTTGGGGGCTAGTACAAACCACGGGAAACGGATTGCGGTTCTTTGCGCCGCCATGGGTCGTCATCAGGGCATGGAAGGGCCGGAACTTTCGCGCCTTGTTACCTGCGCTCTGCTGCACGATAATGCCCTGACGGAATCCATCCTTGAAAATCAGCATCATGAAATAAGTGATTTAAAACCCCACTGTATAATTGGCCAGCAAAATGTGGAGATACTGCCCTTCAAAAAAGATATTGGCGGTTACATTTTGTATCACCACGAGCGTGCGGACGGCCAGGGCCCCTTCAAGCTTTCCGAGGGGTATTACCCGGAGGCGGCGCAGTTTATCGCCGCGGCGGATATGCTTGATGTGGAACGGCAGCTTCAGCGGGTCATGCCCGAAATGCTGCCGGAACTGCGGCAGAGTATTGTTAATGATACCCACCACCGTTTTACCGGTCTCGCGTCCGGTGCGCTGCTCTCGGTGCTGGATGAAGATATGCTTGCTTCATTGCGGGATGATCGTATTGCGGAAAGCGTGCGTCTCACCGTGCCGGCGTGGACGATGAACGTAGATGATCCGGCCCTGATCTGTCTGGCGGAACTTATTGCCCGCATCATCGACTATAAATCAAATTTCACGAGGATACACACCCAGCAGATAGCGAACCGGGCATGGGTGATGGCCGAATACTACGGCTATAGCATAACGGAAAAAACACACTTCTTTTTGGCGGCGGCCCTGCACGATTTGGGGAAGCTGGCGATCCCATCGGAAGTGCTGGAAAAACCGGGCAAACTTACCGATGCCGAATTTGAAATTATCAAAACACATATCGTGCATACCCGTGATCTGCTGAAAGGTTTAACCGGCCTTGAAAATATTGTAGAGTGGGCGTCGAACCATCATGAAAAGCTGGACGGCTCGGGGTATCCCCTGAACAAAACCGCCGACAATCTGGATTTCAATTCCCGCCTCATGGCCGGTATCGACATTTATCAGGCGGTAAGCGAAGAACGGCCCTACCATCCCCGCCGCAGCCATGAAGAAACCATGCCGATACTTGAAAACATGGCGGAAAGGGGCGGCATCGACAAAAAAATTGTGGCGGACCTGAGCCGGGTAATGGCCCCCTATTCGGGCAAGGATGTGGCTGCGCCGGTTTTGACACATTTGTCAATTGACAAATGTTGACAAATCGCCGAATGATTCCTACAATGAAAATATGAAAGACTACAAATTGGCAATTATTGGTTTCGGGGGCATGGGAAATTGGCACCGTGAGCTTATCAATGAAGGCGCATGGTTTGATAATCTGCGGTTTGAGGAAAGCATCCCCCACCTTTCCTGCAGCGGGGCTTTTGACATTTCGGAAGCCAGACAAAAGTTTGCCCAGGAACACAAGCTCAAGGCATACCCTACAATGGAGGCGCTCCTGGGCGACCCGGAAGTGGACATAGTGCTGGTGGCAGTGCCCAACGATCTCCATAAACCGCTGGTGATCAAAGCCCTGGAAGCGGGGAAAAACGTGGTCTGTGAAAAACCGGTCACCTTGAGTACCGCCGATTTTCAGCAAATGATCGATGCGTCAAAAAAAGCCGGAAAGGTTTTTGCGGTTCATCAAAACCGCCGCTGGGACGAAGATTACCTCACGGTAAAAAAAATCGTTGACGAAAAAATTCTGGGCGAAGTTTTCCGGATTGAGTCACGGGTCCACGGTTCCCGGGGCATACCCGGCGACTGGCGGGGACAGCCCGAACATGGCGGCGGCATGGTGCTGGACTGGGGCGTTCACACGCTGGATCAGGCCCTGCAGATGATCCCCTCCAAAGTAAAAAAAGTTTATGCCACCTTTACCCATGTAACGAACGAACTGGTGGACGATGGTTTTTATGCGGAACTGACCTTTGAAAACGGCGTCAATTTTCTGGTGGAAGTGGGAACCAGTAACTTCATCAACCTGCCCCGCTGGTACGTGCTTGGCCGGGACGGCACCGCCGTATTGGACGACTTCCAGTGTCATGGCAAAATTGTCCGGGTAACGGACTGGAGCAAAAACGATGCGGTACCTATCAAAACCGCCGCCGGGCTCACCAAAACCATGGCGCCCCGGACCAACGAAACCATCAAGGAAGAAGCCCTGCCGGTGGTAAAATCCGACATCCGCGATTTTTACAAAAATTACATTGCCACTGTCAGCGGTGAGGCCGGTCTGGTGGTG
>BNUV01000036.1 GCA_025997615.1 Spirochaetia bacterium | reverse complement strand
CCGCTGTTGAAATACACCCCGCCGCCATTGGTGTCGGCTTCATTACCGCCGATCGTCCCGCCGCTTATGGTAAAGCTCCCGCCGTTGACATGCACCCCGCCGCCATTGCCGCCGGCTTCATTACCGCTGATCGTCCCGCCGCTTATGGTAAAGCTCCCGCTGTTGGAGACATACACCCCGCCGCCATTGGTGCCGGCTTCATTATCGCTGATAGTCCCGCCGATCATGAAGAAGTTCCCGCCGTTGACACGCACCCCGCCGCCGGTGCTGTTGGTGTCATTGCCGCTGATCGTCCCGCTGCGGAGATACAAGTCGCAGCTGCTGTCAACAGATACCAGTGAGCCGGTATTACCAGTCTTCCCCTGAAGGGCGGGCCCCCGGAGGATAACGGTTGCGGTGCCATTAATGCTCAGGAGGCTGCCATTGGCGGTCAAGGTGATGGTCTGGTTCCCCCGGATGGATACCGTGCTGGTCGAGGTAATTTCGGGATTGCCGGCGGTGCCTGCATACGACAGGTTGAAGCTGCCGGTAAGGTTGATGATATGGTTTCCGGCGGTTCCGTTAATGGTTTCAATGGCGGTTTTCCATGTGTCCGGGTCGTATACGTCGAAGATGTTGCCGGGGAGAGGAGGACTGCCGCCGAAGTCCGACACGTCTTCGCTCACCCACTTGGCGTAGAGCGTAGTGTTGGCGGTTACGGGAGTACCGAAGTTCCAGAGAGAGCCGCCGCCGCCGGAAGCAGTATACCAGCCCTCCACGTCCTGGCCGGCCATTCCCGACGGGCGTTCAGGATAGCTCGCGGTACTGCCGTGGTTCACGGTTTGCGACGATATGCTGCCGCCGCCCTGGGTGTCAAAGCCGACGGTATAGGTGTTGATCGTCCACTTCGCCCAGAGGGTAATGTTGCCGGTTACGATGTCGGCGGAGAGGCTCCACGGGGTGGTACAGCCGGGCTCCTTATACCAGCCGCCAAAGGTCCAGCCCGTCTCGCTCAGATCACCGGGATTGGTAACATAGCCGCCGTGGTTCACGGTTTGCGTTCCCGGAGCCGTTCCATGGCCCTGCCTGTCAAAGGTGACGGTGTACTGGGGCAAAATCACCGTAACCGTCAAAATGGTTTCTTCGGAATACCGAACTCCGCCCAGGGTAAAATACACGGTTATCTTGTATGGTCCCGTCCGCAGCCCGTAACCGTTGCCGTCTACAGTTTGATCTTTGGGCGTTACCGTCAGGGTACCGCCGGTTACGGTCTGGCCGTTCACCTGCCAGCTTATATCGGAGAGCGCGGTATTATCGCCGCTTATGCCGAATGTAACCGTACCGTTTGCCCAGTTGATGGTTGTTGTCGGGCCGCCGGCGATAATGATGATGCTCCTGCCCGAACTGCCCGGCTCCTGTATACTTATACCCCCCGCAGTCTTCCACCGGGCGTAGAAGTTCTTGGCGCCGGTGCTGCCCAGCGGGATTTCCGGAACAGTCGCCGCTGTAGTAAAGCCGCTGTTCGTATACCAGCCCTCGAATTCGTAGTTGGTTCTCGTGGGGGCCAGCAGGGTGATGTCGCTCTCGATGGTGTAAGTGGCGGGGTTGCTTGAGTGGTTCGTGCCGCCGTTCAACTCGTAGGTGATGTTGTAACTATCCGCCGTCCACTTGGCGTAGATGGTGGTAGCAGCAGTTACGGTGTCACTGGCGAAAATCCACGGGGTGGTACAATCGCTTTCCTTAAACCAGCCGCCAAAGGTATAGCCCGTTTCGGTAAGATCGCCGGGACTGGTTACAAGGCCGCCCTGGGTAATGGTTTCCGCTCCTGGCGTCGTGGTTCCATGGCCCTGCTTGTTAAAGGTAACGGTGTACTGGGGCAAAAACGCCGCCGTAACCGCCACATCCGCCTGAGGCATGGTAAAGGTACGGGTAAGGCCGCTCCCTCCCAGAGTAATGCTGCCAGAAATGGTCATTTCACCGCTGAGGGTGTTGCCGGTATCCGGCGCCGCAACCAGGGTTATCTCCGGCCCTTCAAAAGCGCCGTTCACCACAGTGCCGCTGGAGCCGCCGATTTTGGCGCTAACGGTTCCGTTGCCCGTTTTGTTGGTAACGGTGTCAATGGCATAAAAGGTCCGGCTGAAATCCTTTGTTATGGACTCATCCGTGCCGTGGAATCCGGCCACCTCTTCCGCCGACGACGTATTCACCCCGTTGGCTACCAGCCGGAGGTACGGCGAAGGCTCGCCGGCGGGTATAAACAGGAGGTAATCGTAGGTCTTGATCCCGGTACCACTCTGCAGCGCAAAAGGGACAGGGTCAATGATAGTAGTTAGCGGGGTTGTACTGGCGGCATTAGGGTATACCTTTACCGAAATGGACCCGGGTACGGCGTTCTGGTTCAGGGTAATAGCCCCGGTAACCGGGATATAAACCTGAAAATCGGCGGCCGTAAAAGTACGGCTTACATTGGTGGTGTGGCCGCCGTAGATATGCACGGCGGTCTGCCAGTAGGCGGTGTGGCCCAGGTCGGTATTGGTCAATTCAACCGTCAGCATATAGGCCCCCGCAGCCAGGCTGGGGGAACCGGACATGGAATGGGACGGGGTTCCACTGGTAAAAGTGTCAACGGAATGGGCTAGGGTATCATCCATCTTTGTTACCCTCAGTTTTGTGGTGCTGTAGGTACCGGCGGGGAAGGTCATCGTATAGGTAAGCGTTCCGGTTCCGCTGGACGGAAAGCGCAGTTGCACTGTTACCGAGGTGAATGTACTCTCCGTTACCGTAACCAAAGCGGAGCCCTCGGCGGCCAGAACATCGGCGCTGGTATAGGCCGACACGCCGACTGTCCAGGTTCCGGGCAGCAGGTAAACCGTGTTGGAAGCAGTGGTTGTCGGGATCGGATCGACGGAAACCGGCCCGCCTGAAAAAGTGATCTCATATTTGGCAAAGTCAAGGGTGGGGATGATGGTCCTCTCCTCTCCTTCCGCTTGCAGGTTCACCGTCAAAGCCCCCATACCCGCCGGTATCTCCACTTTCGATGCAGTATCAGGGGTTCCGCCGGACGTTACGGGGTTGCTGCAAGCGGAAAGAGCCGCCAGCAGAACCAGCAGGGTTAAGCTCAAATATTGTTTTCCGATAAAAAGCCGATTGTTACTTATAATTTGAAAGTATACACTATAATTCCGGTTTTATTATAGCCTTTTGGCTATATTTTACTAAACTTTTGGCTATTATTTTGATCCCTTGCGGCTACTTTTGAGTACCGCTGACAAACCCCCTTCCATTGATACGTGGGGAATATCCTGGGTGGTACTGATGAATCAATCGTTGAGGAGGTGCAGGGGGTGATAAAATCCTTCGGGACCGCCGGGGGCTTTATGCTCGGGGCGGACTGCACCATCCAGGGCAAGGGCATAAGCCATGACAAGATCCGGGCCGCAGTGGAGGCGGCCCATGCCTGCAAGGGTGGGGCATCCTCCAAAGCCTCCGTGTCTATTTCCGTATGCACTGCGAAGGGCTGACACCCATGATCAAATGGAAAGGCCGGTCTTTTGTTTGAAGATGGCGTTGAAGTAATTTGTCTGGAGGCCCGTCATGGAGGCCATTGCTTTGACCGTGATCTTTTCGGGGTAATGGTCGGCAATATAACGGATCGTTTTTTTGATACGACTATTGTCTGCGGATGAGTCGATATTATAAACCAGCAGCTCAAAAAGCCGGTGCAGGATCATCAACTTATACCAACCTATCTTTCTTTTGTACATTGCCGAATGACTTTGTACTTTCTCTGTACAATTTTAGGCATAATCGGTATACTATAAAAAAGAGGTTATGGTGACTGAAATACAATTTAGTGAAACCGATGATCCTATTGATATTCGCTACGACAATGTGTTCAAGGCGGTTTTTACCCGAAATACCCCGGCCTCCCGCGGAGCCTTGTCCGACCTGGTTTCTGCCCTTATCGGGAAACCGGTACACGTAACGACCATAACAGCCAATGAGCCGCCTGTAGACGACATGCGCGACCGGAATATTCGTTTTGACATCTCTTGCAAGGCGGAAACCGGGGAGCCTGTAAACATTGAAATGTCCCTGAACCCCGACCCTTACGAGCCTATCCGTCTGGAATACTACGCCGGGAAGCTCTTTACCGGACAGGAACTAAAAGGCATCGACAAGAACTATAAAGACCTAAAGGAAACCTATCAGATAGCGATACTAGCTAAAGGCCGTTTTTTCACCGACGATGTATTTCATCACACTTTTCAGTATTATGATGCCGTACAGGGGATACCGCTTGGAGGAAGGAGCCGGATAATCACGGTGGAACTATCAAAGGTAGATGCAGTGGCGGATAAACCGGTACCGGAATTGACCGATGGCGAACTGTGGGCGGTCTATTTCCGGTATTTGACCGACCGGAGCAGGCGGGGCACAATAAACAAGATACTGAAATGTGAGGGAGGAATAGCGATGGCGAGCGAAGTGTTAATGACGATAAGTCGGGACGAAGTAGAACGGGCACGTCTTACGAGTGAGTTCAAATACGAAATGGACCTTCAAAGCAAGATAGTTACCGCCAGACGGGAAGGAGAGCAGAAAGGGCGGCGGGAAGGAGAGCAGAAAGGGCGGCGGGAAGGAGAGCAGAAAGGGTTACAAGAAGCGGCAAGAAACCTAAAGGCGTTGAATATCCCCGTTGACACAATCAGCCGCTCCACCGGCCTATCGTCGGAAGAAATCGCTAAACTATAGAGCCTCCCCTGCGTAGGGCTCCCCGCATAGCAGGTTCCTTGGCTCTTTTCGGTAACATTTTTCATGAGGCACTGCGGATGTTTGCCACGGCGCCTGATGCGTGTTATACTTATTCAAGCGATAACATCCAGAACTGGGCGGACCTGGGAGGCCTCTACGATGTGTCGCCTTATATCAACAGCACCTTGAAGGAAGTGAGGTGAAAGATGATCCGTGTAGCCATTGTCGGGGTAGGAAATATTTCAAAACTCCACACCGATGCATACCTGGCGTTTCCTGAACGCTGCCAAATTGTAGCGCTCTGCGACATAGCGCCGGAAAAGTGCGAGGAACGAAAAGAGAGTCTCCACATTGAAGGGGCCCGGATTTTTAGCTCCCATACGGCAATGCTGGATGCCATAAAGGGACAGATAGATCTGGTAAGCGTTTGTACGCCGCCCTATTGTCATGCAGGAATTACCATCGACTGCCTGAAAGCCGGGTGTAATGTGGTGGTGGAAAAACCCATGAGCGCAAGCCTTGAAGAATGTGACGCCATGCTTGCTGCCGAAAAGGAAAGCGGGAAGGTATTGGCGTGTATTGCGCAGAACCGTTTCCGTGATCCGATAGCCGCCCTGAAAAAGGTGGTGGATTCAGGCATGATAGGCCGAATATTACACGCGCAGGTTGATTCTTTCTGGTGGCGCGGCCTTCACTACTATGACCTCTGGTGGCGCGGCAAATGGGAAACCGAAGGCGGCGGCTGTACGCTGAACCATGCCGTACATCATATTGATATGCTGATCTGGATGATGGGTATGCCGGAAAAAGTAACGGCGGTTATCAGTAATGCGGCGCACAGCAACGCCGAGGTAGAAGATGTATCAGTAGCAATACTGCAGTATCCAAAAGGCGCTTTGGCTCAAGTTACCAGCTCCGTCATTCATCACGGTGAAGAGCAGCAGCTTATCTTTCAGGGTGAAAAAGCCCGGGTTTCCGCTCCCTGGAGAGTGTGCGCGAATCTGGCCGGTTCCAATGCATTCCCTTTGCCGGAACATGACGAAGCGCTGGAAAAGAAACTGAACGATTTTGTTGAGGCTATTCCGCCCCTCCCCCACCAGGTACATACGGGAGAGCTGGATAATGTGCTGACTGCCCTTGAAAAAGGGAGCCGCCCCGCTATTGACGGTCACGATGGCCGCAATACCGTGGAACTGATTACCGCTATCTACAAATCCGGTGCAACAGAAAGTACTGTAAAACTGCCCTTGAGTAAAAATGATCCCTTTTACACGGTTCCCGGTCTTTTAGCCGGGATGCCTCACTTCTTTGAAAAAACAACTTCTGTAAAAGATTTCCAGGGGCCAATTACCACAGGAGGTGATTATGTTAAGTGATGGGATGAATTATGCGCCCAAGGGGAAAAGCGCTCCGGTGGTAAAACCCGGGGAATTTGCCTTTGCCGCGGTGGGCCTGTACCATGGCCATATCTACGGTATGTGTAATGGTCTTATTGAGGCCGGCGGGGTGCTGAAAAGCTACTATGATCCTGATCCGCGTTATATGAAGAACTTTGCCGCCAATTTCCCGGATGTTAAGCCTGCACAAAGTGAAGAAGAGGTGCTCAACGACCCGGAAGTGAAGCTGGTAGCAGGAGCAACCATGACCAGTGAACGCTGTGCGCTTGGGCTCCGGGTAATGGCCGCCGGTAAAGACTATTTTACCGACAAGGCACCTTTCACTAGTCTGGAACAGCTCTCCGATGCCCGGGAAATGGTAAAGCGGACCCAGAAAAAGTATGCGGTATATTACAGTGAACGGATCCATGTTGAATCTGCGGTGTTTGCAGGGGATCTTATTGAACAGGGCGCTATCGGCAAGGTTGTACAGGTCATGGGCCTTGGGCCGCACCGTCTTGGCGCGCCCGGCCGTCCGGATTGGTTTTTCATCAAGAAGAACTACGGCGGTATTCTCTGCGACATTGGCAGCCATAACGTGGAACAGATTTTGTACTACACCGGCGCCAAGGATGGTAAAGTAGTGCGGAGTCAAATAGCCAATTACAACCATCCCCAGTATCCTGAACTTGATGATTTTGGCGATGCCCAGCTTGTCCTGGATAATAACACCACGGGCTACTTTAGGGTGGACTGGTTTACCCCGGACGGTCTCCAGATGTGGGGGGACGGTAGGCTGTTCATCTTAGGGACTGAAGGTTTCATTGAGCAGCGTAAGTACATGAACCTGGGCATTAAAGGTTCCGGCGGCGGCCATGTGTTTTTGGCAAACGGTAAGGAAGAAACCTACTATAATATAAATGGAAAAGTGGGCTACCCCTACTTTGGCCAGCTTATTCTCGATTGCCTTAACCGTACGGAGAATGCCATGACCCAGGAACACGCCTTCAAGGCGGCGGAATTAAGCCTCATTGCCCAACGGGACGCCGTGGTATTATGAGCTGCCTATTCCCCGCCATTACACTGCGCCATGATCTCTTTGATAATCTTGTCGGCGTCTTTGTAGGGAACCTGGCAGGTACCAACCTGGTGATGGCCGCCGCCGCCGTATTTAAGGAGCATACTGCCCACGTCAACAGCGGCGCTGCGGTTAATGATGCTGTAGCCCACGGTGATGGCGCAGTTGACCTTGTTGCGGCCGTCCACAACCCAGACGGAAATATTCTGATCGGGGTAGAGGGTGTAAAGCAGGAAACGGTTTCCGGCGTAGATGGTTTCCACGCCCCGGAGGTCTACAAAAACGGTCTTGCCTTTTATTTTGGCATGGGCCTTGACCATCCCGATAAAAAGGTCCCGCTGTTCAAAATAAACTTTGAGCCGTTCTTTTACATCGGGCATCTCTAAAATTTCGTCGATGGTTTTTTCTGCACAGGCCTTGGCGAGGACCTTCATCAGCTCAAGGTTACTGATGGTAAAATTCCGGAAACGGCCCAGGCCGGTGCGGGGGTCCATGATAAATCCCAAAAGAATCCAGCCCTTGGGATCGACAATCTCGTCGGCGGTAAGCTGGCCGGAATCAACTTTGTCCACATATTCGATCATCCGGTTAAACCGGCCGAGTGTTTCATCACCGCCGTAATAGTCGTAGACCACATGGGCGCAGCTTGGGGCGGACCGGGAAACCCCTTCAAAAAAAGTTTTGTCCCCCAGCCGTTCACTTTCGCTGGCATGGTGATCAAACCAGAGTTTACAGCCCTTTATGTAGGGAATATTGGCAAGAATGTCGTTATCATTGGCTGTTACCAGGCCGTCCTGTATGTCCTTGGGATGGACAAATTCCCAGTCGTCAATAAGCCCCAAATAGACAAGGAGGGCGCCGCAGGCCAATCCATCAAAATCCGATCTGGTTACCAACCTCATGTTACACCGCCTTCAATATGATAACTTAATAGTAGGGGGAAATCTTATAAAAAGACAAGACCAAAAAGACCGGTTTTGATATACTGACACCATGTTTAGCTCAATCATACAAAATCCTCTGCGACTCCTGCGGCGGAAGGTGTTTTTTTCGGCGGCGGCTCTGGTTTTTTTAGGCCTTTTTTTGGCGTTTCCGGGCCATGCCTCGGGTATCCGGGCCGAACTTTACGGCGGTTTGGGGAAGGCTGCGGATCCGGTGCCTTTTTTGGCGGGGGCCCGGAGGGGAAAACTGCCCAGCGGCCTTAGCTACTACATTTTTGAAAATGCCAAACCGGAAAACCGGGCCTATCTGACCATGGCGGTAAACGCCGGATCGGTGCTGGAGGAAGATGACGAGCGGGGGCTGGCCCACTTTGTGGAACACATGGCCTTTAACGGCACGACCCGGTTTCCCGAGGCGGAGTTGGTAAACTACCTGCGATCTTTGGGGATGCGTTTCGGCCCTGAGGTGAATGCCTATACCAGTTATGATGAGACGGTTTACGGTATTGAGGTCCCCACGGAATTGGGGGAGGGCGGTAAAAAAAGTATCCCCACACAAGCCCTGGCGGTGATCGACGACTGGACCAGGGCCATTGTTTTTAATCCCAAGGATGTGGATGACGAACGGGCGGTCATTATGGAAGAGTACCGTTCACGGCTGGGGGCCGGCGAACGGTTTCAGAGAATTTTGACCGGGGCTCTGTTCCGGGGGTCGCCTTATGCGGAACGGCGGCCCATTGGACTGCCTGAAATCATCGAAAATGCCCCGGCGGAGCGGCTGAAAAATTTCTACAACAAATGGTACCGGGCGGATAACATGGCCCTGGTTCTGGTGGGCGATTTTGACGCCGCCGCCATGGAAGCGGATATGGTTTCGCATTTTTCCATTGCCGCCCCCGATACACCCCTGAACCGGCCCCGTTACGATCTTCCGCCGCCGCAAAAAGGAAATTTTGAAGTGATACCCTTCACCGATCCGGAAATGCCGGCCTCGGTGGCATACCTTTATTACAAGCGGACGCCCAAAGCGCCCGCCGCCGATCTCCGTTCTTTCCGGCGCGGCCTTATCGACACCCTTATCGGCAGGATGCTGGATATGCGTTTCGAGGACGCCATGGCGGATCCGGCGGCGCCCTTTGTCTATGCCGGATCGGGAAATGTGCGTTATGGGGCTTCCTCCCGGTATTATGTTCTTCTGGCTCAGGCCAAGGCCGGCGGTATGGAAGCCAGCATCCATTCTCTGCTGCGGGAAAAAGAAGCTCTGATCCGTTATGGTTTTACCGCCGGGGAACTGGAACTGGCGAGCCGGTCCCTTTTGTCCGATATTGAACAGACGGTTTCCGAAAAAGACCGGCAGAGCTCGGGAAACTATGTCAACGAATTCAGCTCCCATTTTCTTAAAGGTGGAATTCTCACGGATCCCGAGTGGGAACTGGAGGCGGTGAAAAAACTGCTGCCAGGAATAGACTTAAAAGAAATCGCATACACGGTAAAAGACTATTTTGCCGCGGATGACCTCCAGGTATTTATGGCGGCCCCGGAAACGGAAAAAGAAAATCTCCCCCGGGCGGATAGCATACTCAAGATCATTGCCGCTCTTAAACGGGAAGATATAGCGCCCCCGGAAGAAACCGATCTGGAAGGCGAGCTGGTGGAGGCGCTGCCTCAGGCGGGAACGATTGTGGCCGAAGAACCGGATATTTCCACCGGGGCGATCCGCTGGGAATTGAGCAACGGGGCAAAAGTTATTCTCAAAGAAACCAAAAATCAGAATAACGAGATTGTTCTTTATGCCATGGCCCGGGGGGGAAGCGCTTCTTCGCCGGAAGAAAAGGATATTTCCGCTAACCTCTCGGCGGAATTCTTTAATTATTCCGGGGCAGGCCCCTACAACCGCACCGGCTTGATGAGGAAACTGGCGGACAAGCAGGTTTATCTTTCATTCTGGAACACCCATTACATCCGTGGTTTCCAGGGTTCGTCCACCACGGCGGATATCAAAACACTTTTCGAACTTCTCTTTTTGAAATTTACCGATCCCCGGATCGATGGAGATGCCGCCGCAGCCCTGCTGGATCAATACAAAACAAGCCTCGCCCAGCGTGTTGATGATCCTAACGCGGTTTTTTCCGATGAGCTGACCCGTATCCTCTACGACAACAACATCCGTTTCAAGCCGCTGGAAGTTTCGGACCTTCCACGGGTGAATCTCGATGAAGCTTTGGATTTTCTTAAATGGTCGCTGAACCCGGCGGATTACACCTTTGTATTCACCGGAAATCTGGATATTAAGATACTCCGCGGCTTAACTGAAACGTATCTGGCTTCCCTTCCCTCCGGCGAACGGAGGCTCAACGCATGGACAGATCCGCAGATTAAGCGGCCCGGTAAAATGGAAAAAAACATTTACAAGGGAAAAGAAGCAAGGAGCATCGTTTATCAGAGCTGGTTCAGCCAAAGTCCGCCCTTTTCCGAGGCCGTCAGTGCCGCAGCCCAGGCTCTGGAAGAATATTTGGACATTAAACTGACCGAGGAGATCCGCGAAAAGCTGGGCGGCGTGTATTCCATTTCCCAGGCGGCCTATTCATCCTCCGTGCCCCGGGACGAGCTTGGCCTTTCCATACAGTTTATCTGCGATCCCGGCCGTTCAGCGGCATTGGGAGCGGCGGTGGAGGAAGAGCTGAAAAAAGTAGCCCTCGGGAACATCGACGCCGATGTCTTTACCAAAGCCCGCGAGGCGATGATCAAATCCCTGGAAGACAATATGCAGCGCAATATGTACATCGCCCAGAGTTACGCCAATTCTTCGGTGATGCTGGACACGGCCCTGGACCGGCTTAACAAACGGCAGGATGTGTTCCGTGCCCTTAAACCGGAGGATATTCAGAACCTGATGATACAACTGCAAAACGGGGGCCCCGCCCAGGTAATTCTGTATCCCGAGGAGCAGCAATAGCCGTAATTGTCTCACGTTTGCTTTTAATGGCGATATGTATTAAAATGTAGGCCATGTACAGCAGGGAAATTGCCGAAAGGCGGTCCAGCCCCATAGAAAAGGGCAAACCAATAGCGGGAACCTGGACCGCCGCCTTTGAAGAACTGGACCTGCTGGATATTGAGCGTCCCTACCGGTGGCCCCTGTCCCGGTGGATGAGGGACCTTCGGATCAAGGAATGGCAATCCTTTTTTGTTCAGGACGACCGGTACTATCTGCAGGCGGTATTAAGCAACCTTAAACACTACCGCTGGGCCCAGGTTTTTCTGTACGACAAGGAAACAAAAGAACAGCTCCGTTTCAGGAAGCTCCTCCCCTTTACCGGCTGGCGTATGCCCCGGTCCCTGGCCAATGCTTCGGTGGAAAGCCGTTCGCTGGGCTTCTTTTTCCGTATCCACAACTGGCTCGATGCCGATACTATAAGGGTGGATCTGGATATTGAGCCGGGGCGGAGACGGCCTTCTTTTACGGCCCATCTGGAATACGATCTGGGGATGTCCGGTTTAACACCCAAGGCAATGCCCATGGCGGTGAGTCTTCTTTTTGATGAAAACCGGAGTATGTACGCCTATAAAGCGCTGTCGCCGGTGCGGGGGGATATGGTTTTTGGGGGACGGCATATTTCCTTAAAGCCGGAACGTACCCAGGGAATTTTTGCGGATTTCAAGGGCTATTATTCTTTCCGTATGCGGCAGGTGTGGTGTTCCGCCTTTGGCTTTGACGAAGAAAACCGTTCTTACGGCTTCAGCATGGCGGAAAACCAGACAAAAGAGGCTTTTACGAATAATGAAAATGCCCTTTGGGTAGATGGCCGGCTGACACCCCTGCCGCCGGTGCGGATCACCATGCCGGAAGGAACGGGCGGCCCCTGGATCATTCAGGATACGGAGGGTATGGTGGATCTGGTATTCAATCCCCAAACGCCGGTGCATAATCGTATTGAAATCTTTCTTTCCTGGGCGGATTACGAAACGCCGCTGGGATTTTTTAACGGTGCCCTGGTGGATGCCGATGGCAGACAGATCCAGGTACATAACCTCTGGGGCATGGGGGAAAAACTTTTTCTACGGGTGTAAAATGGCAAACGACAAACCAGTGTATGAGCCCGGTGAATTATCACGGGTAAGAAACAAGTTAGGATCTATCGACGACAGTGAAGCCAAGCGGATGGCAAAGCTCTTGGGGGGAGAGGTGGGCGCTGAAAAATCCACCGTGCCAAAAACCCCGGTGGTACGTTCCCGGCCCAACCGTCCCCGGCAGGAAAATGTAGAGGTGATCGTGGGTGGACCAAGGGGCACCACGGGCCTTCCCCGCAGTCAATCCCGGCCTGCGGCAGGATCCACTTCCGATGAAGACAGCGGCTCAAGGGGATCTGCCCTGGGCAGTTCTACCCTGGGTAGTTCTACTTTACAGCCGAAACTTTCCTATTGGGAACGGGTAAGAATGGATCGCTATGCGAGCCATTCGGAATTTGAAATAAAAAATACCAGCCAGGTCATCACCTCCATCTTTTCCTTTTTCGGCGCCCCGCCGGATCTGGTGAATCCCGCCTTTGTTACCAAACGGATCAGCGAATACTACAAACGGCTTGAAACGCTGGTGATCACCACCCGGACATTATTACCCCGGGATAATACCAGCCGCATGAACATCTTAAGAAAAAAGGCCCCCTTTGTGTTTTTAGTGATGGAAACCATCCGCACCTGGAACCTCGACAAGATCTCCACCGATATTTCCCGGCTTCAAAGCCGTCCCCGCAACGTTCTTGTCAGTAATTTTTCGGAAATTCTTAAGGCGGCTTACCGGCCCCTCTTTATTTTGGAACAACTGGACACGGATATTCACATCAAAGGCGCCTTCAAGGTGGTATACAAGATGCTGTATCTGGAAGATCCCGTGGAGGCAAAAAAATATCATCAGGAACAGATCCGTATTGCCCTGAGCTCCTTTGCCGCCGTCCGCCGGGATATGCACTATCTTTTATACCCCTTGCTGATGAAGCTGCTTTCCAGCCGCTGGTACTCCTACGAAAACTTTTTCCGGGAACAGCACGTGCGGTTTTTGGCCTTTATCGACGCCTCCGATATGGACCGGATCGTTCCCGCCGAAACGGATATCACCGACGACAGCATAGATCTGCGGAACACCGGGGATGATGATAAAGAGGAACAACCCGGGGATGATGTGGATGAAAATAAGGAAGAAGACGAGAATGATCCGGCGGTAATCGCCCGGAAGGCCGAACAAAAAGCGGTGGACCGGGGCATGGAAACCCTGGAAACCCTTTTCCCCCAGGCCGGTTGGAATCGAATTGATGAATTTCCCGATCTGTATCCTTATTTTGGCAAGATGTTTGATCTGTCCAGGGGCTATGAACAGATTTCCCCCTCGGATCCCCTTCATCAAACCGTAGTGCTGCTGCGAATTCTGGAGGAGTTGTTTTTCGGCCTCCGGTATGTTTCTTTCGGCGCCGACGCTCCCGGGCTGGAAGACAATGCGGAATCCGTGGTGGAAATCATGACGGAGCTGATCAACAACTGGCATGTACATCTGGAACATAGTTATTACAAAGAATATCTGCCCCGGGTGCGGGAATATGCCCGTATTCTGGAAGGTTCCGTTGAAGCCCGGACTTCTTCTTACGCAAAACGGCTTCTTAACGAATTGCACTGGATAAAACGGCTCTATTTCTTCCCTTATTATAAATTTGAATCCCTTTATCCCGCGCCTTTCCAGAAAAAAGATCTTATTTCCTTTTATCCTGAAATACGAAAACTGCGGATATACCTCACGGCGGTGGCTGCGGGGATAGAACAGGGCATAAAAGCAGGGGGCGCGCAGAAAAAAGCCGCTTGCCCCGGCATCAACAACCCCTGGGAAAACTATAAATTTGAGGTGCCAAACCCCCTTTCACAGCGGCTCGACGCCCTTTTGGAAGGTAAACCCAAAAATAACGCCACGTTGATATTCTTTACCCTGGCAGTTTCGGCGGTGCTGGACTATGTGGTAAACAACGAAAACAGTTGGGCCTATGGAGGCGAAAGAGCGGCGCCGCTTTTCCGCGGCATTGGAGGAAGTAAATCCGACGATACGGAAGATCATGTGGATGCCGATGCGCTTTTTCATCAATCTATCAGTAAAAAAACGGATGAAGCGGACTTACCCCACAAGTCTGCGGACAAAGAAGGTGATAAAGAAGCGGATAAAAAAGTTGATTTTGAACCCGAGCCTCTGCCCGAAGATGAAACTTCCGCGCAAATCGTTCTGGAAGATACGCTGCTGGAGGAAATAGACCTGGATGCAGAGGCCTTTACACGGGCCGAAAAAGATCAAACTGATAAAAACTAAAATAACACTCAAAATAAAACAAAAAATGTAAAAAAAAATATTTTTTACTTGCAATAGATTTTAATGTCGTGCTAGAATGATATTATTAAATACCTTTTCAAGGAGTGATTATGCCAAAGACAGCAAAAACCCCGGGCTCCGTACTCAAGGCCAAAATTGACCTGTACGAGCTCACCATCGCGGACGTTGCCAAAGCCTTAAAAGTTAAGAGCCTTGACAGTGTCGTATCCGGCAAGGAAGAGATCAGTCTCGATCTGGCCCTTCGCCTGGCGAAATTCTTCGGGGGCAAACCCGAAGAATGGATCAAACTTCAGCTCACTGCGTCCAAGAAAAAGGCCGCCGCCGAACTGAAGGGCATCAAAAAAGCCAAGAAACCCGCTAAAAAACCGGGGAGAAAGGCTGGCGGCGCCAAGGGCGTTAAAAAAGCCGGTGCGAAAAAACCCGGACGGGCAGCGAAGGATGTAAAAGTGGCGAAAAAACCTGGTAGAAAACCCGGCGCCCCGAAAGCTGCCGTGAAAAAACCGGTTGTAAGAAAAGCAAAGGCAAAAGTAAAGGTGGTAAAGGTTACCAAGAACCCCCCCGCACCGAAGCCCCTGTTTGTTCCCCCGGTAACGCCCACTTTTAACTAAGGTTTGAACGAATTGGGAGTTAAAAAACCGCATGATTATCATGCGGTTTTTTTTATGGCGTACTATTGCTATATACGGCCCGTGCGTTTCCGGGCTTCTTCTGTGTTTATGCCTTTTTTTTGTGCCCAAATTTCGAGCTGATCATTGGCAATGGCCCCTGCGGCGAAGTAACAGGATTCAGGATGGGCAAAATAAATACCCGAAACCGATGCTGCGGGGAGTATCATGGCACTTTCACTTAATTCCAGGCCGATTTTTTGCGCTTCCAAAAGACGAAATGCCGTTTCTTTATCCCGGTGATCGGGACAGGCCGGATAACCAAAGGCAGGGCGAATCCCCGCCGGTTTTTTTCCATCCGGATCATAACCCCACCATTCCCGGCGGACCCGCTGGTGTACTTCTTCGGAAAAAGCTTCCGCCAGTGAATTCGCCAAGCTGGCGGCCAGCAATGCCCCGTAATCATCGTTGCGGCGATGAAAATCATCTTCCGCTTCTTTAAGACCGAATCCGGCGCTGAGGGCAAAAAGGCCGACGTAATCACCTGATTCACCGATATAATCGGCAAGACATAAATTCGATCCCCCGGCTTTTTTCTTTTCCTGATTCCGGAGAAAACAAAAACGGGCTTTTTCTTCACCGTTTTCTTCACCGCTTTCTGCGCCGCTTCCTGCGAAAATAACCAGATCTTCATCATCGGAACGGGCGGGGAAAAAGCCCACCACGCCCCGGAGACAGAGGATTTTTTCATTGATAATTCTTTTCAGAAATTTTTTTGCATCATCAAGGAAATCCATAGCGTTTTCTTTTTTGCCCAATTCCCAGCCGTGGAGAAATCCGGCCCAATCAATATAAGGGAGGACCCGCTCTATCTCATAATCTTCCAGTTTGATAAGGGAAAACACACCCTTTGCCGGAATTTTTTGCGAAGCCCCCGCAGCGGCGGGAACAAAGCGGTTCTTCCGGGCCTCTGTTAATGGTATAAGATCGATTCCTGTCTTGATGGTTTCATGCCGGGCCGCGGCGTTCCGGTAAGATTGCTCCAGATTTTCCAGAAACCGGGGGCGTTCTGTAACAGAGCGCAGGGCGTGAACAGCGGCGGCGGATTCACCGGCATCTTTGACATAGATCACCGGGCCGGAATAACAGGGGGCTATGCGCAGGGCCGTGTGGACCAGACTGGCGGCGGCCCCGCCTATGATAACGGGAATTTTCAGGTTCCTCTTTTCCATTTCCTTTACCGTGTTGATCATTTCGTCCAGCGAGGGGGTAATGAGCCCTGAAAGGCCAATCACATCAACATTTTCCCTGATAGCGGCGTTGATGATGGTCTCCGCCGGAACCATAACCCCAAGGTCTACAATGCTAAAGCCGTTACAGCCCAAAACCACAGCGGCGATGTTTTTGCCTATGTCGTGGACATCTCCTTTCACGGTTGCCACCAAAACTTTTCCCGCCTGGACCTCTACCGTTGTTTTTTCTTCATTGATAAACGGTTCCAAAGCCGCCACTGCTTTTTTCATCACCCGGGCACTGCGGATCACTTGCGGTAGAAACATTTTTCCCGTGCTGAACCGTTCCCCCACCTCGCCCATGCCGCGCATCAAAGGGCCTTCGACAATTTCCAGTGAACGGGCACAGCGGGGCCGCAGTTCCAGCACATCGGCTTCGATAAATTCATCAATGCCCTTGATCATGGCGTGGACGATCCGATCTGCGGCGTCAAGATTTCTCCAGGAAGATTCCTCTTTGGCCGCACCCGCAGCCTTATCACCGGGGTTTTTTCGCCCGCCCTCCAGCGCCGGCGCCAGTGCCAATGCCAAAAGCCGTTCGGCGGGCTTCGATTCAGCATTTCTGCAAAGGATCAGATCTTCCGCCGCTTCCCGCAGGGGCGGATCAATTTCATCATAGGGGATCAGCCCCGCAGGATTTACGATGGCCAGTGTCAGCCCCGCTGCAACGGCGTGTTTGATAAACACCGCGTGCATGGCCTCCCGTACCGTATCGCTGCCCCGGAAACTGAAAGATAAATTGGAAATGCCCCCGGAAATCTGTACATGGGGGCAGTTGTCCCGAATCCAGGCCGTGGCGCGGATAAAATCCAGCGCATAGGAATCGTGTTCGGGAATTCCCGTGGCGACGGCCAGCACATTGGGATCAAAAACAATATCTTCCGGCGGAAAGCCATCCCCGGTTAAAAGCCTGTAGGACCTTGCCGCCACTTCTATTTTTCGTTCGTAAGAGGCGGCCTGCCCCTGTTCATCAAACAGCATCACTACCACGGCGGCGCCGTAATGGCGGGCAGAACGACTACGGCGCAGAAATTCCGCCTCCCCTTCCTTCAGGCTGATGGAATTTACCAGGGCCTTCCCCTGAATAAGTTTCAGCGCCGCCTCAATCACTTCCCACCGGGAGCTGTCGATCATAAAAGGCGCTTTGACTATATCCGGGTCCGACAGGGCCAGGCTGACGAACCGGCACAGGGCGTTTTGAGCGTCCAGCATGGCGTCATCCATGCAGATGTCGATTATCTGGGCCCCGGCGGCGATCATGTCACGGGCTATACCCAAAGCTTCGGTGTATTTTTCTTCCCGGATCAAGCGCAGAAATTTCCGGCTGCCCGCCACATTGGTCCGCTCGCCAATGTTGATAAGGCCTTTTTCCCTTTCAATAAGCAAAGGCTCAAAACCGGAAAGAACGGTCCGGTGTTTTTTTTCAGGGGTGATGCGGGGCGCATATTTTTTTGCCCGTTCAGCAATCAGGGCGATGTGGGCCGGTGTGGAGCCGCAGCAGCCCCCCACAATATTTACAAGACCTTCCTTCATATAATCTTCGATGCAGGAAGCCATAAACTCAGGTGTTTCATCATACGCGCCCATCTGGTTCGGCATCCCCGCATTGGGATAAGCAATGACCCGGCAGGGAGCGGCGGCGGCGGCGCTGCGGATATGGGCCCGCAGTTTTTCTGCGCCAAAGGAACAGTTAAGGCCCAGCGCCCAGGGTTCTGCGTGCAGCAGCGACACACAAAACGCCTCCACAGTTTGCCCCGAAAGGATCCTGCCGCCATCATCGGAAACCGTGCCGGAGATCATCACCGGAATATCTATCTGCCGTTCATTTTGTATCCGTGATATGGCCCCCAATGCAGCCTTGACGTTCAGCGTATCGAAGATAGTTTCGATGAGCAAAAAATCGGAGCCGCCGTCCAAAAGCCCCCGGATATGATCGTAGTAGGAGGCCTCCAACTCGTCCCAGTAAATGCCCCGTTTCCCCGGATCATCCATATCGGGGGAGATACTGGCGGATTTTGAGGTAGGGCCAATACTCCCCGCCGCAAAACGCCGCCATTCGGGGGTGGAAAATTTATCCGCAGCCTTTTTCGCCAGGGCGGCGGCGGCAAAACTGATTTCGTAGGAAAGATCCGCCAGGCCGTAATCCGCCAGCCCCACCGATGTGGAATTGAGGCTGCAGGTTTCGATAATATCCGCCCCCGCGCGGAGGTAATCTTCATGGATGGACAACACCACGGCCGGCCTGGTGATGCAGAGCAGATCGTTACAGCCTTTAAGGGGCCGGTCAAAATCCGCAAAACGCTGCCCCCGGTAATCTTCTTCGGTAAGGCCAAAACTCTGGATCAGGGAGCCCATAGCGCCATCAATAATGAGAATACGTTTTGATGCCATTTCATCAAGCTGTTCCCGAACGATCTTTATCATGGAAGAATTATAACAAATACGGAAAAATTTATCTATTCCTATGAGGCACTGTGTCCTATCGACAAACGGCCCGAAGGGACGTATGGCGCCGCCCGCGATAGCGGGCATATAATCCATTCCTATCGACAAACGGCCCGAAGGGCCGTATATTTAGGGTAGGAGTCAAATATGGAGACAACACAAGCAATAGGCGAAGGTCTGACCTTTGAGAAGGTTTGGGCGGCATTGATGGAAAACAGGGAACAGATAAAGGCAACCGCCCAGCAAATAAAGGCAACCAATGAGCAGATGAAAGAGACCGACAGGCGGGTTGGGCAACTCACTAACCGTTTCGGCGAAATGGTTGAGTACATGATCGTGCCGAATCTGGTGACAAAGTTTAACGAACTGGGCTTTGAATTTGAAAAAACCCACCGTGATACGGTAATCAAAGATCCGAAACATGATATAATCACTGAAGTTGATGCTTTCCTGGAAAACGGCGATAAGGTGATGATCGTTGAAACAAAGACCAAACCCAATATTGACGATATTAACGATCATATTGAGCGTATGGAAAAACTGCGCAAATATGCGGATTTGCATAATGACAAACGGAAATATCTGGGTGCTGTTGCGGGTGTGGTTTTCGGCGACAGTGAGAAAACGTATGCCTTGAAAAAAGGCTTTTATGTGATTGAGCCCTCAGGGGACACATTCAATATCACGGAGCCGACAGGCAAGTATTATCCGCATGAATGGTAATTGTGTTTTGCGCCATAAAAAACCGCCGCCGGCGCGCCAGGTTGGCGGGGAGCGGGGCGGGTCCCGTGGGTCCTTCCCCAAACGGCCCTTTTTCCCTATAATAATGGACGGAGGACCTAATGGCCCATTGCGTTGTGCCGGAGGCGGAGGCAATTCTGGACCGGGAGTTTCCGGTATTGGACAAAGGCTTTATCCGGCTGGTGGATTATTTGGGGGGGGACGAGCGGGTGGTGCAGTCCGCCCGGGTGTCTTACGGAGAGGGGACCAAAAGTTACCGGGAGGATGCGGCCCTCATCGACTACCTGCTGCGGCACCGGCATACAAGCCCCTTTGAACAGGTGATCCTGACCTTTCATGTTAAGCTTCCCATCTTTGTGGCCCGCCAGTGGATCCGCCACCGCACCGCCCGGCTGAACGAAATTTCAGGCCGCTACTCGGTGATGAAGGATGATTTTTACCTCCCCGCCTCTGAAAATGTTTCCCTCCAGAGCAAGGACAACAAACAGGGCCGTTCCGCCGAACCTATGGATAAGGATTTGTCGGCCCAGGTTCTTGCATCCCTGAAAGCGGGTCAGAAAAAAGCCTACGCCGATTACACGGAGCTTGTTGATGAGGGCATCGCCCGTGAGCTTGCCCGGGTGAACCTTCCCCTTTCACTGTATACCGAATGGTACTGGCAGATAGACCTGCACAATCTTTTTCACTTTTTGGAATTGCGGCTTGATACCCATGCCCAGCTGGAAATCCGCCTCTATGCAGAAGCTCTTCTGGACATTGCCAAAAAAGTAGCCCCCCGCTGTTGTGAATCTTTTGAGCGGCATATTTCAGGCGGCGTTACCTTTTCAAAAGAAGAGTTTGCCGAGCTTAAACGGCGGCTCGCCGGAGCGGAAGGCGGCAAAAATACTGCCGATGGTCTTTCGGGAAAAGTTTTGGATCGCTTCGAAGAAAAGATTCGCAGCGGCAAACAAATATAGTAAACATTAAGGAGAACAGAACAATGAAGAAACCAATATTGGTGGTACTGGCAGCGGGCATGGGGAGCCGTTACGGCGGGCTTAAACAGATGGACCGGATCGGCAAAAACGGGGAAGTCCTCCTGGATTATTCTGTTTATGATGCACTGCGGGGCGGTTTTGGAAAGGCGGTGTTTATTATCAGACACGATATCGAAAAAGATTTCCGTGAGCTGGTGCTGGCCCGCATGGAAGGAAAGGTTGATTACGAACTGGCCTTTCAGGATCTGGACAGTCTGATCCCCGCAGACCTTTTTGCGGAGGCCAAGAAACTGGGCAGAACCAAGCCCTGGGGCACCGCCCACGCCCTGCTTTGCGCGGCGCAGTTTTTGGATGCCCCCTTCGCGGTCCTTAATGCCGATGACTTTTACGGCAAGGACGCTTTCGGGGCCATAGGCGCATATCTTTCTTCCCCGGATCTTCAAGACGCCGCCATCGTGCCCTACAAACTTGAACCGACTTTAAGCCCCCAGGGAACCGTCGCCCGCGGCGTCTGCGAAATAGAAGGGGATTATCTGAAATCGGTGGATGAGCTTTTGGCCATAGCAAAAAAGGACGGTGTGATCTTCAACACCGCCCCCGACGGATCTATCCGTAAACTAACTGCGGATACCCCGGTGTCGATGAATTTCTGGGGTTTCTCCCCATCAATAATCGTACATCTGCAAAAGTACTTTGATGATTTTCTTAAAACTTCCGGCAGGGAATTAAAAAGCGAATGTTATCTTCCCCGGGCCGCCGACTGGTTCATCCAAAACAAACTGGCAAAGATCCGGGTGCTGCAGGCCGGTACGGAATGGTTCGGCGTTACCTACAAAGAAGATCGTGAAGCGGCGGTGAAGCGGCTTGGTGAATTAACGGCGCAGGGAGTGTATCCCGAAGCGTTGTGGAAATAGGAAAACTATGCGGGCCATCACTATTGATTCAAAAATACTCTCCGACGGGGTGGAAATTCTCTCCCCAAACCCCGCCTTTTCCTTTGGCGGGGGGGGAAAAGCGGGGCTTAAACTCAAAATTCCGGCGGCGGGCGGCGGTCTTTCCCTGACATCCCTCCGGGACTGTTCCGAACGTTACCTCTGTTTCACTATCGAGGTTCACGAGGATCACAGCCAGGCCATGGAACTGGTGTTTTGGCTCAAGGGTGAAAAAAAAGGCTCCACGCTGCATGGGGTTCGTTTCGGCCTCATGCCCCGGTTTCCCGCCCTTATCTGCCTGGATCTCCAATGGCTCGACGGGCATATTCTTTTCCCCGGTCATACGCCGGGGGAGCTAAAGGTTGTGTGGATTGGCGGCCGGGTGGAACGGGAGGAAATTGAAAGCATCAGTCTGGAAACGCGGCCCTCCTTCCACGATCTTACCCTCAGCATCGCCGATATGGTTTTGACCGATGAATACCCCGCCGCATTTCCCCTCCCCGATGTTAAATTGGTTGATGAATTCGGACAGAACAAAAAAAAGGACTGGCCGGGGAAGATCAAAAACCTTGATGAACTGAAAACAAAACTCCACAGGGTTCTTGAAAAACCGGATGCTTATCCGATTGCGGACTGGTCGAAGTACGGCGGCTGGACAAAAAAGAAGCTGGCACCGGGAACCGGTTATTTTACCAAAATGAAAAAAGACGGCCGCTGGTGGCTGGCGGATCCCGAAGGTTATGCCTTTTTCAGCGCCGGCCCGGATTGCGTGAATATCAGCCCCGACTGCCGGATCGACGATATGGAAAAAACCCTCGACTGGATTCCTTCACGGGATGATCCGGATTACAAGGATTTTTTCAGAACGACGCAGCGTTACGCAAAGGATGATGATACCCGCCGTCCCGACGGAGTTGTTTTTTCATACAGCGCCGCCAATCTTTTCCGTGTTTTTGGAAAAGACTGGAATGAAAAATGGGAAGAAATTGTTTTCCGGCAGCTTAAATCCGGCGGGATGAATACCATCGGCAACTGGAGCGGCGAAGATATTCTGAAAAAATCCGTCATGCCCTATGTTATTCCCCTGCGGCGGTTCCCCGAAACAAGGGTTAATATCTTCAGGGATTTTCCGGATGTGTTAAGTGATGAATACAAAAATGACGCAAAGGAATGTGCAAAATATCTTATCCCCTTGGCGGATGATCCGTATATGATAGGCTACTTCCTCCGAAACGAACCCATGTGGGCCTTTGTGAATAATCTGATCATCGCCGACGAAGTGCTTTACAATCCCGCTCCATCGGCCTGCAAGGATGCGCTTATTCAGTTTATCAGGGAAAAATACAAAACCCCCGAAGCTTTGTCCGGGGCATGGAACCATTCTTTCGCATCTTTCGATGATCTCCGCAAGCCCCTTCAAAAAGCTTCGGCTTTTTCGGAAAAGTCTCTGGCGGATATACGGGAATTTTCAAGGATACTTCTTAAAGCCTATGTTACTATCCCCTCTGCTGCCTGCCGGGAGGCGGACCCGCACCACATGAACCTGGGTATGCGTTGGGCCTGGATTTCGGATCCGGATATTATTACGGGCTGGGAAAATTTTGATGTGTTTTCAATCAACTGTTATTTTGAAGATCCCACGCCGGCGCTGGACAATGTCCGTAATTTGGGGGTTGACCTTCCCGTCATGATCGGAGAATTCCATTTTGGCGCCCTGGATCAGGGGCTTACCGCCACCGGCCTCAAGGGGACGCCCAATCAGCGCGAAAGGGGCAAGGCGTACCGTTATTACTGCGAGCGGGTTGCCGCCCATCCTTATGGCGTTGGCTGCCACTGGTTCCAGCTTTACGATCAATTTCTCCTTGGACGCTTTGACGGGGAAAATTACAACATAGGACTTGTTGATGTCTGTTCTCTGCCCCACGAGGAAATGATGGATGCTGTCCGTAATTGCGCGGAAGTAATTTATAAAGTTGCCGATGGAGATGAGGCTCCCTTTAAGGATGTCCCCAAATATATTCCCATGATAGCTTTTTAAGGAGATCTTATGGCACTACAAAAAAACGAATCATTCGTGCTGGGGCTGGACTACGGTTCGGATTCCTGCCGGGCGGTGTTAATTGATGCCGCCAATGGAGCGGAGGCCGGTGTTGCGGTGATGAATTATCCGCGCTGGGCAAAGGGGCTTTACTGTGATCCCCAGGCCAATCAGTTCCGCCAGCATCCCTTAGACTATGTTGAGGTGCTGGAAGGCACGGTAAAGGGCGCCCTGGGCGCCGCAGGGGCAGGAATTGCCGCAAAAGTAAAAGGCATCGCCATTGACACCACCGGTTCTACCCCCTGTGCTGTTGACGCTCGGGGAACGCCATTAGCGTTACATCCCGAATTTGCCGAAAATCCCGCCGCCATGTTTGTGCTCTGGAAAGATCACACCGCGGTGGAAGAAGCGGCAAAGATCAACAAGCTGGCAAAAACCTGGGGCGGTGTCGACTATACAAAGTATGAAGGCGGCATATATTCCACCGAATGGTTCTGGTCAAAGATACTCCGGGTTTTTGCGGAGGATAAAAAAATCGCCGAAAACGCCGTTTCGTTTCTGGAACACTGCGACTGGATGACGGCCCTTTTAACCGGGACGGTTTCCGTAAAGGAAATCAAACGGAGCCGCTGCGCCATGGGACACAAGGCCATGTACCACCGCAGTTTTGAAGGCGGTTATCCATCGGAAGATTTTCTTTCCCGGCTGGATCCGCGGCTCGTAAACATCCGGAAAAGTTTGGGCACTGAAACGTATTCCAGCGACAAGTCCGCCGGGGGGCTTTCCGCCGAATGGGCAGCGCGGCTCGGCCTTCCTGCGGGGATCCCCGTGGCGGTGGGCGCTTACGATGCCCACATGGGCGCGGTGGGGGGCGGCGTTAAAACAGGCTGGCTCGTGCGGGTCATGGGCACTTCCACCTGCGATGTCATCGTCGGCCCCGTTCCATCCGGTGAGGAAAAACCGGTCCGGGGAATCTGCGGTCAGGTGGAAGGTTCCGTGGTGCCCGGTATGCTGGGTTACGAGGCGGGGCAAAGCTCCTTTGGCGATGTGTACGCATGGTTCAAACGTTTGGTGATGTGGCCCGTGGAAAATCTTCTTTCCAAAGTTGACGGCATTGACGATGCGTTAAAAGAGAAAATCATTGCGGGTATTTCCAAAAAGACGATCCCCGAGCTGGAAAAAGCCGCGGCGGAAATTGAACCGGGCAGTACGGATATTACCGCCCTGGATTGGCTCAACGGCAGACGCACCCCGGATGCCAATCAATTATTAAAGGGAATTATCGCGGGGCTTAACCTCGGTTCCGATGCGCCCCGGGTGTACCGGGCTTTGGCGGAGGCTACGGCTTTCGGCGCGCGGGCCATTGTGGAGCGGTTCCGGGAAGAAGGGGTCGCCATCGAGGGGATCATCGGCATAGGCGGGGTGGCCCGGAAATCTCCCTTTGTGATGCAGCTCATCGCCGATGTGATCAATATGCCGATTCACATCCCCGCCAACGATCAGGCCGTAGCGCTGGGAGCGGCCATGTTTGCAGCGGTAGCGGCAGGGCTCTACCCGGATATTCCGGCGGCCCAGGCGGCCATCTGTTCTCCCATCGAAAAAACATACACCCCGGACGTTGCCCGGGTAAAAATTTATGAAGGCCTTTACCGGCGATACCGGGAACTCGGGGCCTTTGCGGAGGGTTATTATGCCTAGCATTACTATGCCAAGCGCTATCGATCTGAAAAAGTCTGAATTCTGGTTTATTGTCGGCAGTCAGGATCTCTACGGGGACGAGACTCTTAAACAGGTGGCCCGGAATGCCGAGGCCATGAGCGCCGAATTGGCGGCGGACAAGCAAATCCCCGGCACGGTGAAACTCAAACCTGTGGCAAAATCACCCCAGGAAATTACGCGGCTTTTTGAAAACGCCAATGCCGATCCTGCCTGCGCCGGGATCATCACCTGGATGCATACCTTTTCGCCGTCAAAAATGTGGATAGGCGGCCTCGGCATGAACCGCAAACCCATTCTGCATCTGCATACCCAATTTAACCGGGACATTCCCTGGGCCGGTATCGACATGGATTTTATGAACCTGAACCAGAGCGCCCACGGCGACCGCGAGCACGGTTACATCTACGCCCGGATGCGGCTTAACCGCAAGGTGGTGGCCGGCCACTGGCAGGAGGCTGAAGTCCGCCGCCGCATAGGCGTGTGGATGCGCGCCGCCGCTGCCCGTCAGGACGGCATTGCCTCCCCGGTGCTGCGCGTGGGGGACAATATGCGTGAAGTAGCGGTTACCGAAGGCGACAAGGTGGAGGCCCAGATTAAATTCGGCTGGCAGGTAAACACCTGGGGCATTGGTGATTTGGCTTGTTTGTACAATGAAGTTTCCGATGCCGCCGCCGAAGCCCTGGTAAAAGAGTTTCCCTACGAATGGGCGCCGGAGCTTCTTTCCCCGGGCGCAAAAAGAAACGCAGTATTGGAACAGGCCAAGATTGAAATTGCCCTGAAACAACTATTGACCAAAGAAAATGCCGGGGCCTTTACCACCACGTTCCAGGACCTTTACGGATTGCCCCAGCTTCCGGGGCTGGCCCCCCAGCGGCTTATGGAACAGGGTTACGGCTTCGGCGGCGAAGGCGACTGGAAACAATCCATGCTGGTCCGCACCGCAAAAGTTATGGCATCGGGATTGCCCGGCGGTGTTTCTTTTATGGAAGACTACACCTATCATTTTGAACCCGGCAAAGAGGCTGCACTGGGAGCGCATATGTTGGAAGTCTGTCCGAGCATCGCCGCTGCAAAACCCCGGGTCGAAGTTCATCCCCTGGGCATAGGCGGCAAGGCTGATCCTGCCAGGCTTGTTTTTGACGCCGCCCCGGGACCTGCGGTATTGGCGACACTGGTAGACCTGGGAAATCGTTTCAGGATGATCATCAACGAAGTGGAAACTATTCCCATAGATAAGGCCATGCCAAAACTGCCCGTGGCCCGGGCTCTCTGGAAACCGAAGCCCTCGCTGCGGGAAGCGGCGGAGGCCTGGATCATTTCAGGCGGCGCCCATCACTCGGTGTACACGACGGCGTTAAGCAGTGAATATTTCGAAGATTGGGCGGAGATGATGGACATTGAGCTTGTCCATATCGATCAAAATACTGATGCACAAAAACTTAAAAACGAGCTGCGCTGGGGAGAAGCGTATTGGGGCAGCCATGGCGCCTACTAAAAAAAATCCTTCCAAAACTGATCCTTATAAATCGCTAAAGGAAGAAGCCTGGGAGGCAAATATTGAAATCCCCCGGCGGAATCTGGCGATCTACACCTGGGGCAATGTATCGGCCTTTGATCCCGATAAGGGGGTTTTCGCCATCAAACCTTCCGGTGTAGCTTACGATCAACTGACACCCGAATCCATGGTTCTGGTGGACCTCGAAGGCCAAGTTGTGGGGGGGAAACTCAACCCTTCGTCGGACACGGAAACCCACCGGGTGCTCTACCGGAATTTTTCCGGTATCCGGGGCATCACCCACACCCATTCGCCCTATGCGGTGGCATGGGCCCAAGCCCGGCGTTCCGTGCCCGTTTACGGCACCACCCATGCGGATCACTGTGCGGCGGAAATTCCCTGCACAGTGATCATGGATGCACAGGCGGTGAAAAATAACTATGAGCTGGAAACGGGAAACCTGATCGTGGCCATGTTTCAAAAAAAGAAAATTGACCCGCTTCACAGCCCCATGGCGCTGGTGGCCGGCCACGGTCCCTTTACCTGGGGCAAAAGCGCCGCCCAGTCGGTTTACCACGGGGCGGTGCTGGAGGAAATCTGCAAAATGGCCCAGTTGACGCTGGCTATTGATCCCCGCGCCGCAGCGCTGCCGGAATACATCATCCGCAAACATTGGGAACGGAAACACGGCCCGGCGGCCTATTACGGCCAGAAAAAATAAAGGAAGGAAAAAGATACTAATTATTGGTTATAGCTATCTTCGCATTTAAGCAGATCCATTATGCTGTCAATATCTTCATCGAGTAAATCTGTAAACATAAAAGAATGTCTGCATCTTAAATATGTTTTGCTATTTATTGAAAACTCAATCGGCCCTTTACAGCCGCCGCCATGGTGTCCGCAATCTCCTGAATTTTTTAATAATGTTTCTATACAATGTTTATTACATTTACTTAAAACATCATTATATTTTGGCAAATTGAATAGCTTGCACCTGATAGACCATTGATCATCTGTTATTCTTAATATATATAGTACGTCCTTCTTTTTTTTATATTCACACTTCCAGTTACCGGGTTTTTCCCCCACTAACGATATTTTTGGCGCATATCCTAAATTAATTGCCTGTTCGTGTAATGTACTCACACGTTTCTTTTCATTTTTATCCAGAGAATTTATTATTTCACTAAATTCATAATTATTTTTCATGCATTCTTCCTCCGGTGGATTATTATATTACACACCATTATTTTTGTCAGACACCATATGCGTTTACTTACAACTAAATATTATTCAGATTCATCTTTCCGGACAGATCAGGATATTCTTTTTCAAGTGTTTCAGTTGAAATTGATTCTACCAATACCAAAAATGAATCTATACTAAAATTACGGAAACGGAAGGAATATTCTAAAAATTTTCTATATGATTCCTTAATATTATTTGTCCGCTTTATTCTGCCTGTTGATTCAAGAACAAAACCAATAAAATGTATGACAAAAGATTCATTTATGGTACAAGCTTCTTGATTATTGATAAATTTTTTGTCAATTATTGAAAAGGGCCTTAGTTTTAGTATCCAGTACGCATATAGAGCCGCTTCCTTGCATTCGTTTATCTCCATGCCGTGGAAACATTGGTAATACGCCCTGCGTTTATCGACACGGACTATAATATCAATCAGAGTAAAGAATGAAATGTGTCTTTCAACCCATGCGGGGAAACCCTTTATGGACAGAAAATCATTAAAGATTTTTTCAAATGTCCTCACTATGCCCCCAATTTCGCTATAGGGAATACGGGTATATTTGAGCCCCTTATTTCGTTTGCCGGGCATAATATTATGGAACTATCCTGCTGATGAATACCGGCGAGGCGCTTATATCCGGCTTACCCTCCCGGAGAATTTTCATAAGTCCGTTACCCGAAGTATCCACCTGGGGCCGATTCCCGTCAGTCCGACTAAAAACTTTATCGGCAATTTCCTTTATATCAGCAGCAGTAAGGCCGGAAACAACTTCCCCCTTGTCCTTGCCCATTTCATCCTCCAAAAGCTTAATAAAACAACTATATAGCGGATTACATTTCAAGTATACACTCTGTCAATCCCCCGACGAAAAAATTATCGGCATTTTTAGATATTTTTCTTAAAAAACTATACATTTGTTTGGCTAAATACAAAAATAGAACAACCGGTGCAAGGCTAAAGCGGTTGGTACGATCAGCCTGGGATACCCATTCTGTCTACTTTTTCATACGCCCCGGCGGGAAAAGGTGACTGACACTCATTCCCAGCCTCGGTCGATATAGTAATCATCGTCAGCGACATCAAGATGGTACTGGTTACCGATAAAGCTGAAATCACCGCCCATCTCGGACAGGAAGGATCGAATGTTATTGATTATCCCTGCTTCAAGTTCCGCTTCACTGTGTTCGATTCCGCCATAGTAAACCCCATTCTGTTCCTCCGGCTTATGCCGGAAGTAGTGTGTCCGAATGGTTAGATTTTTACGTGGCGCATTCGTTTCTCAATGGTTAGTTTTAACGTGGCGCAATTCGCCCCCTTTACTATTTCCCCCCCATCAGCTAGGATGAATTGCCCCGCAGCCAGGAACCATGCGAGCGGCCGCCGCCTAAC
>BNUV01000035.1 GCA_025997615.1 Spirochaetia bacterium | reverse complement strand
CAGGGGCGGAGTATTTCTTCCAGCGCCAGGGACCGGCCCCCCAGAACGCCGCAGGTGCTGTAGATTTGGAGGGCCTCCCGGTCCGGCAGCGCATTAAAAACATCAATAAAAAGACGGAAGGCCGCGTTATCGGCCCGGTGTATATTTTCCAGGATCAGCACCGGCGTAAGGTTGCGGGCCCGGGCCGCAGACATATACCGTTCCAAAAGCCCGGTAAAAAAACGGCCCGCAAGATTCAGAATGTATGATGAAAATTCATCGCAGAGCCGGTCCCGGAAAACCATGGCCCCCAGGGCGTCCAGGGTCCGGAAATCCCCCCCGATAAAGCTGCGGAGGGGCGGATCCAGGGCGTCGGTAAAACACACCGGCCCCGCGCCGCCGGAGCCGAAACGGACCCGCACCGGCGGAACTTCCCCGGGCAGCGTTGCGCAAAAACGGTAGATACCATCCCGCTTGCCCATGAATTCGGGGCCGTACAAAAGAATATTTATTTTTTCCTGCCGTTCCAGCGTCTGGCGGATCTTTTCCCGGAACGGAAAAAAAGTATCCGGGGGGACCCCGTTAAAATCCTTCAGACTTTTCAGGCGGAAATATTGCCGGCGGCTGTCTTCATCAAAAAAAGCGTAGGGTTCCAGGGCCGCCCTGATCCCTTCGCTGCACCAGAGGCCCCCGCCGGATTGGGACGAGAGAAGCCGGCAAAGCCCCTCCATTTCTTCCGGGGGCAGGTCCTGGCACAAAACACAGGCGTACCCGAAAAGCTCCTTTGACGCCCGGTCAAAAGCCTCGTCCAGATGCCCGACAAGGGCGGTCATATCAAGCCAAAAACCCATGGTCCTTTCATCAAAAGAAACGGAAATGAGATGATGCCCCTTTTCGATTTCACCCCCCGAGGCCCCCGCTGCCCGGATCACCGACTCTTCCAGTTGGGTGATAAGCTCCGGCCGGGTACGGAGAAGTTGAGACCGGTAACGTAGAAAAAACAACATCTGAACCATCGCCTCCATTATAAATGAGGGGGCTTGAAGAAAAAAGGGGGGAGCGGTACCCTTGCCCTATGACAATCAATTTGAAGGGGCGGTCCCTGCTCACCCTGCTGGATTATTCCGGCGATGAAATACGGTATCTTCTGGATATGGCCAAGGATCTAAAAGATGAAAAAAACCGGGGCGAAGCCCACCAGCGTTTTGCCGGAAAAACCATCGCGCTGATCTTTGAAAAACGTTCCACCAGGACCCGCTGTGCCTTTGAAACTGCCTTTGGCGAAGAAGGGGGCCATCCGGTGTTTCTGTCCGGCCAGGACATTCATCTGGGGGTAAAGGAATCGCTGGAAGACACCGCCAGGGTGCTGGGCCGAATGTTCAACGCCATCCAGTTCCGGGGTTTCAAACAGACCACCGCCGAAGTGCTGGCCCAATATTCCGGCGTGCCGGTTTACAACGGCCTCACGGACGATTTCCACCCCACCCAGGCATTGGCGGATATTCAAACGCTGGAAGAAAATTTCGGCCCATCAAAAGGGAAAAAGATCTGTTTCATTGGTGATGGCCGGAACAATGTGGCCCGATCCCTCATGGTAATCTGCGCAAAACTGGGCATTCACTTTACAGTGATAGCGCCCCCCTCCCTTTTCCCCGACGCCACCCTCACCGGCAAATGCCGCGCCCTTGCCGCAGAATCAGGCGCCCGTCTTGAGTTCAGCCCCGACACCGCCTCTGTAGAAGGGGCCGATGCGCTCTACACCGATGTGTGGATATCCATGGGCGAAGAAGACAAAAAAGCCGAACGGACAAAACTCCTTTCCCCCTATCAGGTGAACCAAACATTGATGAACAAAACCGGCCGCAAGGACAGCATCTTCCTCCACTGCCTCCCGGCGGTAAAAGGCGAAGAGGTAACCGCGGAGGTAATCGACGGCCCCCAAAGCCGGGCCTGGGACGAAGCGGAAAACCGCAAGCACACGATTAAGGCGGTGATGCTGGCGACAATGTGCTGATCCCTATCCCTCTATTTCAAAAAGAGCCTCGGTCTCCACGGGAATGTTTCCCGGCAGGGCATTGGCGCCAATGGCGGAACGGGCCGGGGCGCCTTTTTCCGCGCCAAAAATATCTATCAATAATTGGGAGCCGCCGTTGGCCACCGCGGGTTGATCATAAAAGTCTTCGGCAGAGGCCACCAGGGTAAGGATCTTTACACAGTTTTTTACCCGGTTCAGATCGCCGATGTTAGCCTCCAGCACCGCCAGCACATTGAGCATACAGTTGCGGGCAAAAATCTGGCCTTCCTCGATGCTGAATTCTTTTCCCAGTTTGCCTTTCACCGGTTCCCCGATCAGGGGCCCGCAGCCGGAAACATACACCAGGCCCTGTCCGAAAGCTTTTGCCGGGGAATAAACACCGCCTTTTGCCGGCGGTTTCGGAATACTTATCCCCAGTTCCTTTATTTTTTCATACACATCCATATCAATCTCCTTTAGTTTTTTTTAAGAAAGCGCCCCGCAGAGGAAAGCGTCTCATCGTTCCGCCGCACAACGACGCCGTTTATCATCACCAGATCCATCCCCGTGGCCTTTTGTTTCGGGTGAACGTAATCCGCATGATCGGTAAAATTTTCCGGATCGAAGATCACCATATCTGCATAATACGAAGGCTCAAGACGGCCCCTTTGACGGATGCCCAGACGCTCTGCAGGCATGGCGGTCATTTTGTGAATAGCCTCTTCCATGGTCAAAATTTTCCGTTCGCGGACATATTCCCGGAGAAGCCGGGGAAAAGCGCCGTATAACCGGGGATGGGGATTGGCGCCGGATCCGTAAAGAGAATCGGAGATAAGGGCGGTCCAGGGCAGACGGCAGATTTCATCCACATCCTCCGCCGCCATGCTGAGGACGATGATCCCCGTGCGGCCCCCTTCGCTTAAAAGGAGATCCGTCAAAAGATCCGCCGGATCGGAAAAGCCCTTTTCAGCGGCAATTTCCTTCATGTTTCTGCCGTTGTAATCGTCGTGTTCGCTCAGATACACCGAGCTGATCAACACCCGGTCCCAGCCTATACTCAGGGCCATGTTGTCCCAGCCCGGATGTTCCCGCCCAAGTTCCCGGCGCAAAAACTCTTTTCCCCCGGGGCCCGCCAATTTTTCCAGCGTTCCCCCCAGGGTATCTTCCAGCGCCGAAGGGGGGAGGAGCGACATCAGGGTCGTGGAACCGCCGGTGTAGGGATAAAAATCCGCCGTTACCTTTTGGCCCTTTGATCGTGCCGTCCCGATACATTCGATGGCGCGGAAAATAGCGCTCCTCCAGTTTTTAATTCCCGTGGCCTTGAAGTGGCTGATGTTCAAAGGTATCTCCGCAGCAGCGGCCACCGCTATCATTTCCTCCACCGAAGAACAGAGGCTGTCCCCCTCGCCCCGGATGTGTGTGCAAAGAACACCGCCAAAGGAAGCGGCTATCTTTGCCTGGGCGATCAGCTCCTGCCGGGAAGAATAACATTCGCTCTGATACATGATCCCGAAGGAAAGGCCGAACGCTCCCGCTGTCATGGCTTCCCGGATATAATCGCAGGTCCTTTCCATTTCGATTTTACTAAAAGGCGTTTTTGCAAATCCCTTGACTGCGGTTTTTATCGCCCCCGCCCCGGCGAGAAAACCCATGTTCAGGGGCAGTTCCAAACTCCGCAGCCCATCGGCATAAACAGAATAATTTTCAAAGGGAAGCCCCGGGGGAATTTTCCCCACCATGGGTTCTATATAGCTGTAAGCTTCATCTTTATACTGCGGATTGAAAGGTACCGGGGCCATGCCGCAGTTTCCCATCACCGTTGAGGTGATTCCCTGGGCCAGTTCAATATCTCCAAAGTCCGGTGAAATCAAAACCGCCGCATCGCAATGACGGTGTATATCAACAAATCCCGGACAGACTATTTTACCCGCCGCATCTACGATCTCAGCATCGGCACTGTCTTCGATACCGGCGGCAAGGCCGGAACCAATGGCTTCGATCCGGTCTTCACGGATCAGAATGTCCGCCTCCCGGGGAGGAGCGCCGGAACCATCATAAACCAGGCTGCCCCGGATCAGTGTTTGTTTCATATACTAAACCAGCATCCCCCGGGCCTCAACCTTTTCCCGGCGGAGAACGTTGTTTTCCAAAAGGTAAACAGAGTTCTGCATATTGATGGCGGTGCACACATGGATCGGAATAAGGGTGATAACTTCCCCCACCGAAAGGCCGGTTTTCCCCTCAACCGAACGGATGATCCCGTGTTCCTCGTTCATCCGGTCCAGCCGCAGATGATCCTTCCCCTCTATGCGGGCATAACCGGTGTACTGAAAAGGGGCGGTGTTCAACGCGATATCCGTGGGAAAACATTTTGTGCCGCCGTCGATAACCGCATAATCGTCCCGGGGGCAGCTTACCACCGTGGCGGCAAAACGAACCGCCACATTTTCCGGCGAGGCCACCCCTTCGCTGCAAAGCATCAAATCGTTAAAAATATAGGTTCCGGGGCGGATCTCATTCACCTTGCCGGTTTTAAGAAGGGCCGGCCCGGTGGGGGAAGAACCGCCCGAGATATCTTTCAGGATGATGCCCCGCCCCGCGATGGCGGAAGCCGCCTGTTCCATCAAATCCCCTTCTTCACGGGCCGCCAGTTCCGCATCTTCCGTGGGCTTCCCCTGATAATTAAGGCTCTTAAAAGTATATATCCCCGTAAGTTCCAGATTTTTCAAATTCGATATGGCAAGGGCCAGATCCGCCGCAGTCTCCAGAGGAACGCCGGTACGTTTGGCCCCGGTGTCGATTTCCAGCCGTACCTCAAACCGTGTACCGGCCTCTGCAGCGGCAGCGTTCAGGGCTTCGGCCCCGGCCAGGCTGTCCACCGCCAGGATCAGCCGCTTCAGCTTTTTTGCCAGCTCCAGGGCCCGGCGGATCCGGAAGGCCCCCACCAGCGGGTAGGCGATAAAAATATCCTCAAGGCCCCCGAGAGCCATCACTTCGGCCTCGCTTACCTTGGCGCAGGTAATCCCCGCAGCCCCGGCCTCAACCTGCATCCGGGCAAAAAGGGGCATCTTGTGGGTTTTAACATGGGGCCGCAGCCGGCACCCCGCCGCATCGGCCAGCTTCTGCATGGCCTCGATATTCCGCCGCGCCAGGCCTACATCCAGCACCACGCAGGGGGTTTCCAGGGCGGCAAGTTGTGATTTATCCAGGATCATACAACAAGTATAGCAGAAAACGCATTTAAGGAAAAGACAGGGGCAATGGCGGCCAAAATATTTTGAATAATACCATGTCCGAAAACAGCCAGACACTTTGAAAAAATATGGTATAGTAAAGTTATGTTACCAAACGACCATAGCGGTCTCTATGCCGCATTTAAGGCAAAAGACGCACGATTTGATGGGCGCTTCTTTGTGGGGGTATCGTCCACAGGAATATATTGCCGTCCGGTGTGCCGGGCAAAGCAGCCGAAAGCAGAAAACTGTACGTTTTTCCCCACCGCGGCCCTTGCCGAACAAGCGGGATACCGCCCCTGTCTTTTATGCAGGCCGGAACTTGCCCCCGGTACATCTATCACAGACGCTGCCAATGTATTAGTACGCCGGGCGGCGAGGATGTTGGAAAAAAAGTGCGGAAGCGGGCAGAGCCTGGATGAGCTTGCCGGGCGGCTTGGCTATACAGACCGCCATTTGCGGCGCGTGTTTACAGCGGAATACCATGTGCCGCCGGTGCAATATCTTCAAACATGCCGCTTGCTTCTCGCAAAAAATCTTTTGACTGATACCAATTTGCCGGTATTGGAAGTTGCCATGGCGGCCGGATTTGGCAGTCTGCGCCGCTTCAATGATCTGTTCAAAACGCATTATCACCTTTCACCCACAATGTTGCGAAAAAAAATATCGGAGGGAAAAAAGCAAAGCGGCGGTATTACGCTGGCGTTGGGCTATCGCCCGCCTTACCCCTTTGAGGGCATGATGAATTTCTTTGCCGCCCGCGCAATCCCCGGCGTTGAAGTGGTAAGCGGCGGTGAATATTTGCGAACTGTTCATTTGATGAGCGCGGACAAAAAACATATATATGGCTGGTTCCGGGTAGGCCACGAACTTGAAAAAAAAGTTTTAACCGTCACCATGAGCGAAACACTGCTGCCGGTGCTTCCAAAGGTATTGGCAAAGGTGCGCCATCTGTTCGATCTTTATTGTGACCCTTATGCGGTATATGAAACGCTTAAACCCATGAACAATATCCGTCCCGGCCTTTGTGTTTTGGGAACCCGTTTGCCCGGCAGTTTCAATGCCTTTGAAATGGCAGTGAGGGCGGTTTTGGGACAGCAAATCACCGTAAAAGCCGCAAGCACATTGGCCGGAAGGCTTGTAAATGCTTTTGGCACGCCTGTCCGGACCGGCATTGAAGGTTTAACTCATGTTTTCCCCACACCGAAAGATATACTTGCCCTGGGTGAACCAATAGAAAATATTCTAGGAACATTAGGCATTATTGCCTCCCGTGCAAGAACAATCCGTGAATTGGCAAAAGCATTGGAGCAGAGGGAAATTGATTTTGGCCTTTGTGCCGAGCCGGAAGTGGAAATGAAAAAACTATTGGCAATTCCGGGTATTGGAAACTGGACAGCCCAATATATCGCAATGCGTACAATGGAATGGCCCGACGCTTTTCTTGAAACAGACGCCGGTGTAAAAAAAGCGCTTGCGCCCCATACCTCAAAACAATTGCTTGAGATGGCGGAAGCATGGCGGCCCTGGCGCAGTTACGCGACAGTGAATCTTTGGAATTCATTAAACTCACAGGACTAATTATTAGGAGGACTATTATGTATTATTCGACAACTTACCCTTCGCCGGTGGGCAAAATCACTTTAGCTTCTGATGGTGATAATCTTACCGGTTTGTGGCTTGAAGGGCAAAAGTATTACGGCGGCACGATAAGCGGAGAAATGATCGAACAGAATACTATACCTGTATTTGACGCCGCTAAAAAATGGTTAGACAAATACTTTGCCGGTGATAAACCCGCAATTTCCGAATTGCCTTTAGCCCCTGTTGGCGGAACGTTTCGTCAAAATGTATGGAAAATCTTATGCCAAATCCCCTACGGTAAAGTAATTACCTACGGCGACATTGCCAAAAAAATGGCAGTGAAAATGAACAAGCCGAATATGTCCAGTCAGGCAGTGGGCGGGGCTGTCGGACATAATCCTATATCAATCATAATTCCATGTCACCGCGTTGTGGGTTCAAACGGCAGCTTGACCGGCTATGCCGGAGGGATACACACAAAGGTAAAGCTGCTTGAATTGGAAGGCGTTGATATGACCAAATTGTTCATACCTAACTGTTAGGCCTGGGCCATTCTGTGCTGTTTCCGGCGCTGGCGCGCCAGGTGGGCCGGCCCTTCGTCTGCCGTCAATCTATTCTGTGCTGTGTCCGCCACTGGCGCGCCAGGTGGGCGGGGAGCGGGGCCGGGCTGGCAAAAATGATCTGGAATTCCTCGCTGTAGTAGACCATTTGCCAAGCTGCCCGAAGGGCAGCGAACCACCACCATTACCCGAATAATCTCACCCAATCTTCCATCATTCCCGGTAACAAAGGTCTGAAACGTGCCCCCAACAAGGGCTACGGAAGCGAATTCCTCCAGCTATTTTTGCCAGCCCGGCCCCGCTCCCCGCCGAGACTGGCCTGTCAAGTGATATGTTACGCGCGTGGCTTGCAAAAAAAGCGCCTATCCATTATACTTTTGGAATAAGCTCAGTTAATGTCAAGGAGGATACCGTGAAAAAGATTCTGTTTTTAATGACCTTGTGCCTGGCTTTTTTGGCCGTAACACCGCTCTTTGCGGATAAGATTTCCAAGGAGCACGAGTCGGAATATTTTTATGTTAATGTGCCCATTGCCAGGGTTTTTCCCTACCGGAAAGGTTATGTGGTGGAATACAAGAAAAGCCTTGCCGGACGGGCACGGGTGTATCTGCCCATGGAGTGGTTCTCCGGGGCGGCAACCAAGGGCGAGTATATCTCCATGCCCACCGGCCCAGCCTGGCCCTATCTGACAATCTACTACAAAAATGGTGAATTCAGCCATGTGCGGCTCTATGTGCGCCGGGACCTGCGGCATGAAACCTGGGGCAATATCCCCCTGAACGTCAATCTGGACGAACATTTCGAGAACGTCACCGATATAAAGCTGGAATTTTGAGTTGATGCCTTCTCAGGCACTGCTGGACTTTATCCGCACCGGGGATAAATTCCTTGTGGCGGGCCACAAGGAACCCGATGGGGACTGCATTGGCTCCCAGCTCGCCCTCTGTTCTTGTCTGCGCCGCCTGGGAAAAACGGCTATCCCCTGTTCAGCCGGTCCTTTTAAACGGACCGAGGTGAAATTTTACACGGACCTTTTCCTCGCCAGTCCCACAGAGGCGGAAAAAGCCGGGGCCCGCCTTATCATTGTCGATTGTTCTTCCATTTCCCGCACCGGGGACCTGGAGCCCTTCATCCAGGGCCTTCCTGCCGCTATTATCGATCATCATGCTTCCGGGGCTAACAACGAGGAAGGCCCCGGCGATAACCCCGGTTCGGTATCTTTTATCGATCCCAAGGCCCCCTCCACCACCTTTTTGATTCAAAAAATCATCGAAGAACTTCTGGGGAAACTGACCCTGGAGGAGGCGGAACTGCTCCTTTTCGGTCTCTGCACCGACACGGGGTTTTTCCGCCATGGGGATGACGGCAGTGCGGAGACCTTCCTCGCCGCTTCACGGCTTATCCGGGCAGGGGCGAGTCCCAACAAAACGTTTCGGGCCATCAACGGGGGGAAGAATCTTAATTCCCGCCACCTTTTGGGCCTGCTGCTTTCCCGGGCCCAGCCCTATTTTGGGGGCCGGTTAATCCTTACCGTCGAGGAGCTGGAAGACACCCAACGTTTCGGTCTGGAAGGCCGGGATTCGGACAATCTCTACCAGTTGCTGCAATCCGTGGAAGGCGTCGAGGCGGTGGTGGTGATTCGGCAGGAGAAGCCGGATAACTGCACAGTTGGTTTTCGCTCCCGGGATCAACTGGACGTGGCGGCCGTGGCGGCTCACTTTGGGGGCGGCGGTCACCGGAAGGCCTCGGGCTGCAGCATAAAAGGAACAATTAACACGGTAAAACCGCAAATTTTGGAAGTTTTCAGTAAAATATTTAATGACATTTGTCACTCCGATTAAAGCAAAACGGTCATCTGATACCCTTTTTTCCCGATAACACAGAAACAAACAAAAAGGACTATCATCAATGAACGAGAACCAATCATTAAACGATTTATACAGAAAATACTCCGAGGGGGTCCTGGAACGGAAAGAATTCGAGGGATCGGTCTTCCAGTATATTCTGGACAATTACCGCCTTTTCCGGCTCTACCCATGGACAAGGGAACAGTGCAGCGATTTTCTCAGTTGGCTTTACCCCCGGCTAAGCAGGGCGGTTGATTTATACCATAACGTGGGCTCCACTTTTGGCGCTTACATCAGCGCCCTGGTTTACTGGAATGCCCGGGAATACCGGTCCAAAATGGCGGATCACCGGATTACCGAGTATGCCTGCTGGAAAGCCCGGGCGGAGGAGATGGCGGTTCACAATAACGAACCGGAATATGGCGAAACCATAACGCCCGGGCCGGAGATCACCGGGCCGGTCTCCAATCCCCGGCAGATTCTCGTCCTTATCCTCAAATCTTATTGTTTCCTCTCCGATGAATTTCTCGCCCGTGTTTCTCCGGCGGTGGGAATGGCCCCGGAAGAACTCAAGGAGATGATCGGGGAACTGCGGAAAGTACGGATAAAAAGAGAAGATGATATCCGGCTGCTCCGGGAAAGAATTCACAATCAATATTACCGCTGCATCTGTTTTGAACAAAGGCTCCGGGCGGCCAGCGAAGGCACGGCCTTTTACGAAAAAATGCAGGGGCGTCTGGAACGGGCCAAATTGCGCTTTGAGTCCATGAAAAAACGGCTGGCGGGGTACCGTTTAGAGGCCAGCAACCGGGAAATCGCCGCGGTTCTGCGGTTAAAAAAAGGTTCCGTGGATTCGAGCCTCTATGTCCTTAAATCAAAATGGAAAGACATGATAGTATAAATCATGCTTGCCTATCGCCACGGGTTTCATGCGGGGGCCGCCGCTGATGTGTTCAAACATTCGGCGCTGATCCATTGCCTTCGTCACCTGGTCCAAAAAGAAAAGCCCTGCCTCTTTGTTGATACCCACGCCGGGGCCGGTTCCTACAACCTGGCCGAGGGATTTTCCGCCCAGAGCGGCGAATGGAAAAACGGCATAGGGAAGATCGCCGCCGGGGGGCAGGTCAACGGCCCTCTGCCGGCGATGCTGGAGAAGTACCGGGAAATTTGCGGTGCGGGCACTGGTGCTGACGCTGGCGTCTATCCGGGGTCGCCGGAGATTATGGCCCGGTTTTTGCGCCCTGAAGATCGGCTGGTCTGCTTTGAGCTTCACCCCGGCGACTTCGATTCCCTTTCGGAGCGGTTTAACAGCAGCGAAGTCAGGGCCGAGGCCCGGAAAGAAGACGGCCTTGCGGGGCTATTGAGCCTTCTGCCGCCGCCCTCCCGGCGGGGCCTCATCTTCATCGATCCGTCTTATGAAATAAAAGATGATTTTGACACGATCCCCGGCATGCTGCAAAAAGCCCTGAAACGTTTCAGCGGGGGAATGTACATCGTCTGGTACCCCCTGCTGGAAACGTACCCCGCGGAAGACTTTGCCGAAAGGCTCATGGGCCTTTACCGGGGCAACCGCTGCCGGGCGGAGCTTCATCATGCGGATAAAACCGCGCCCCCGGCCAACTCGCCCCGGGGCTTTTACGGCTCCGGTCTGGTGATTTTCAACCCGCCCTGGACCCTCCGCCCAGAACTGGAAAACACCCTCCCCGCCCTGGCGGCCCTCTACGGAAACCCCGGTAAATGGCTCCTTCAATGGGAAGAAAAAGCTTAGCAGCACAGCCCGCAACTAAACCAGTAAAGCCGTGTCAAAAGTACCGATGAAAGAAATCGTTTTACAGCGCATCCCCACTCCCCTCCCCTTTCAAACGCCGGGGGAAGAAATCGCCAATTCCATCCTCCACGGCCTGGGGGTGCTCCTTTCGGTAACGGCGCTGGTGCTGCTGGTTCTCCGGGCCGGGGGCCGTATTGGCGGTAATACCGGCGGTAACGGCAATGGTACTTTGGCGGCGGTCACCTATGTGATCTACACCGCCAGTCTGATTACGTCCTTTCTCACCTCCACCCTCTACCACGCCATCCAGCACGACGGGGCCAAACGGATCTTCCGCATCCTCGATCATTCCGCCATCTACCTGCTTATCGCCGGAACCTACACACCAATATGCCTCTTGCACCTCCGGGGCGCCTGGGGCTGGACCTTTTTCGGCATTGAATGGGCGCTCACCGCCGCGGGGATAAGCCTCTATGCGGCAAACTGGAAATTCTACAAAAAGGCTGAACTGGTGGTGTACATCCTCATGGGATGGGTTATCGCCATAGGCTGGTTTCAATTGACAAAAGCTTTTTCCCTTCCCAGCGTCATTTTTTTGATGGCCGGCGGTTTGGCGTATATGCTGGGCATCTACTGGTACAAACGGCCCACCCGCCGGGGGTCCCATGTGGTGTGGCACGTTTTTGTCCTGGCCGGAGCCGTGAGCCAGTGGTGGTCGCTCTGGCTAATGAGTTAATACTCTGATATACTTTTCTCATGGCAACTACGGACGATAAAAAAGTAATTTATTCCATGTACCGGGTCTCCAAAAAACACGGGACCAAAACGGTGCTCAAGGATATCAGCCTCTCGTATTTTTACGGGGCCAAGATCGGCGTCATCGGCTTGAACGGTTCGGGGAAATCGAGCCTCTTGAAAATTCTCGCCGGGGTGGACACGGAATTTTCCGGCGAAACTTCGGTGAGCCCCGGATTCACCATCGGCTATCTTGAACAGGAGCCGTATCTGGAGCCGGGGAAAACGGTAAAAGAAATCGTTTCCGAGGGTGTCCGGGAAACCGTGGAGCTCCTGGCGGAATTTGACAGGGTCAGTGAAGCCTTTGGCGAGAGCGATGCCGATTACGACAAGCTCGGCGCAAAACAGGCGGAGCTGCAGGAAAAAATAGAAGCCGTTGACGGGTGGAATCTGGACAGCCGTTTGGATCTGGCCATGGAGGCCCTCCGCTGCCCCCCCTCCGAGATGATAGTCGATCATCTTTCCGGCGGTGAAAAACGGCGCGTAGCCCTGTGCCGGCTGCTCCTCCAAAAGCCGGACATTCTTTTGCTGGACGAACCGACAAACCATCTGGATGCGGAAACCGTGGCCTGGCTGGAACGGCACCTGCGGGAATATGCCGGTACGGTGATCGCCGTAACCCACGATCGTTATTTTCTGGACAATGTGGCGGGCTGGATTCTGGAACTGGACCGCGGGGAAGGCATCCCCTGGAAGGGAAATTATTCCGGCTGGCTGGAACAAAAAGAAGCCCGCATGGCCCAGGAAGAAAAAGGTGAAAGCGACAAACGAAAAACCCTTCAGCGGGAGCTGGAGTGGATCCGCATGAGCGCCAAGGGCAGACACGCCAAAAGCAAGGACCGGATCGCCCGGTACGAACAGCTCTATCAGGATGATGAACGGGAAAAGGTGCGGGAAAACCGCATCACCATTCCGGCGGGGCCCCGGCTGGGCCGTCTCGCCATCGAAGCCGGGGGGCTGGCAAAAGCTTACGGCGAAAAAATTCTTTTTGATAATCTTTCCTTTGCGGTGCCCCCCGGCGCCTGTGTGGGGATCATCGGGCCCAACGGCGCGGGAAAAACGACGCTTTTCAAAATCATCACCGGGGAAGAAAAAGCCGACAGCGGCACTATCAAACTTGGCGACACGGTAAAACTTGCCTGGGCGGATCAGATGCGGGGCGCATTGGAAAACGACAAAACCGTTTGGGAACAGCTTTCCGGCGGCCTTGATATCATCAAACTGGGGGGCGTTAAAGAAGTCAATTCCCGGGCCTACTGCGCATGGTACAATTTTTCCGGGGCGGATCAATCAAAAAAAGTCGGCGTCCTTTCCGGCGGCGAACGGAACCGCCTCAACCTGGCGCTGATGTTAAAAGAAGGGGCCAATGTGCTTCTTCTGGATGAGCCCACCAACGACCTGGACGTGAACACCCTCCGCGCTCTGGAGGAAGCCATCGACACCTTTGCCGGCCTTACCATGGTGATAAGCCACGACCGCTGGTTTCTGGATCGCATCGCCACCCACATTCTGGCCTTTGAAGACGGGGAAGTGATCTGGTACGACGGCAACTGGTCCGAATATGCCGAATGGCGGCGGCAAAAACTGGGCGCCGATGCGGAAAAGCCCCACCGCTACGTCTACCGGAAACTGGAACGCTGACAGCCAAGGCTGTCTTACAGCCAAGGCTGCTTATACCTGGCCCGCCAAAAACTGGGCGTCTTGCTCGGTGAAAGGTTTGCCGTAGATATACTCGAACAAATCACGGATATCATCCGGTTCAAATTCAGAAAAATGGCAGCCGTAATAATTCATGATCGGATCTTTAAAATGGCGCACAATATGGGCCTTGGTGCTGATAGACCGCTTGGGGGTAACAAGCTTTACCGCAAGGTCGCTGTCCTCTAAAAGTATCGCCGACAGGTGGGAATGAGGATAGGCAAAAAGGATACCCGATGCGCTGATGTCGATCACCTGGCCTTCAAAAGGTTCATTTTTGATAAGTCCCGTGTCGAAAAAACCGTTCGTCTTCAGCGAGAAGGCGACAATTTTTGCAAATTCACTAAGGGTATCGATCACACCAAAATCAAGCAGCGTTTTTTCTTCACCCCGATCAAGCCAGATGTGGATGTAGCCGATCACATACTCCTGAAAAAGAACGGGCACCCAGACATCGGACACAATACGCTGGTCCCGTTTTGATTTCAAAAATTTTTCCGTCTCCGCATCAATACGGGATAAATCTGTTCCGGCGCTTTCCAGATACCGTTTGAACATGGCATCGGTGACCAGGCGCTTTTTGGGATAGGGATCCATCAGGGGAAGGCCATGGCCCGTGTTGGGCAAAAACAGAATCTTTCCCAGCTCGGCGATAATACGTTCATCAAGTGTCGAAGGTTTAACGCCATTCCGAAAAAGTACCATTTTATGACCGCTGGCATAGGTTTTTACCCACGCCGCCAGTTCCTGGATAATGCCGCTTAAATTCTGCAGATCCTTCTGCTTCATAAAATTGCTCATCTCGGATTTTTCGTATTCGTTCACCCGGGGATAACTGAGGGAATAACGATCTTCCAGAAAAGTAAACTGCACACGGAGATCCGGCGGTATCGCCACCCTTGAATAGGAGCGATCCAGATCTTTGTAAAGTCTTTCCGGTATTTTTACTGTTATATGATCATCCCGGACAGAAATAACTTCTGTAGAAAAACTGTGCAGCGCTCCCCGGTAATCAAAAGCCAGCGACATCCTTTTTTTGGCTTTTAAGGCCGGAAAATGGTACTGGGCCAGGAGAAAGATTTCGTCGCCTTTGACCGGCTTTTCCAGAACAAAGTTGTATTCTTTCCGGTTACGGAGATATACCAGGGGCTGCTGTTCATCATAAAGGACCTTTAAGAGGAATTCTTTTTCTATCCGCTTAACCGCTGTGGCCATAACCCATCCTAATAAAATCGTTCATACGGGGGAAAATCGTAACGGTACTGTTCCCGTTCCCGCTGCAAATCAACCGGGTCCTCCAGGATCAAATCGTCCAGGAGCCACCGCTCGCCCTCGGCCCGGAGATACAGCTCCCCGGAAATTCCCTGTTCCCTTCCCAAAAAACGCACCAGAAAAGAAATACTGCCGTCGCTCTCCTCTCTGCCGCCGCCTATGCGGTACTGCTGTACATTGATGGGTTGAAGCTTCGTGAAAAGGTCTTCCTTCACGGAGTCTCTTACGCCGGCAAAAACCGGAGCCGCCGGGCTTCCCGATACCAGCGCCTCCAGCAAATCCCTGCCGAAGCCGTAGGCCTCCGCCGGAGCTTCCCCGGCCCCCAGCTCGCCGATGACCATATCCCGGGGATACCGGGGCGACTCCCCCCGCCGGGGCCGAAACAGATCCTCCGGGACACTGCCGCTCCAGGGGGAAGCCTCCCCCTCGCCCGGAGCCGAAAAAACCACCCCGGAAGGAGAAAGGAGAAAGGCCGCGGCCAACAAAAAAACCACCCGGCGAAATTGTACCATACCGTACCCTATTTTAATCTACCCTTGGCATAAGGTCAACGTAACATATTACTTGTTAAGCTTGTTACTTGTTAAGCTCAGTCCCAGCGGGGAGCGGGTCCGGGCTGGCAAAATACATTACTGGACAGTACCGCCCGGCTTCGTTAGGATCATCCCATGAGAGAAAGTATCCGGGAGGCCCTTTCGGGGGGCTTTACCGAGGCGGTTCGGGATGGGCTTTGGGGGCATATTTACCTTACCGGGGCCCTGGCGGAACTGACAAAATCCGCCCCTTTTTTGCGGCTGCACCGGATTCTGCAGCTGGGGCCGGCGTACCGCCTCTATCCCGGGGCGACCCATACCCGGGGGGCCCACTCCCTGGGGGTCTGCCACCTGGCCCGGAGGATTCTGCTGAACCTGGCGGAACAGGGGGCTGATGCATGGCTGAGCCCGGCCGGGGCCCGATCCTTCCTCTGTGCCGCCCTGCTCCACGATCTGGGGCATTTTCCCTACACCCACTCCCTCAAGGAACTGCCCCTGGAGGATCACGAGGTGCTCACGGGTAAGATCATCCTCCGGGAGCCGGTAAAAAGCCTTGTCGCCGCCGCCGGAGCGGATCCCGATTTTACCGCCGCCATCGTCAATACATCTTTGCCCGGCGATGATCGGGAGCTGCAATTTTACCGCCGCCTCCTTTCCGGGGCGCTGGATCCGGACAAACTGGACTACCTTAACCGGGATGCCTGGTACTGCGGCATTCCCTACGGCGCCCAGGATGTAGATTTTATCCTTTCGCGGCTCCATCCCGCAGAGGAGCGGGGGGCCGATATTGATTCCCGGGGAATTCCCAGCGTGGAATCCGTCCTTTTTTCAAAATATCTCATGTACCGGACCGTGTATTGGCACCGGCAGGTCCGTTCCGCCACCGCCATGGTGAAAAAAGCCCTTCAAAAAAGCCTGGAACAGGCCCTTATAGCCCCGGAGGAGCTCTACGATCTGGATGATCAGAGCCTTTTTGCCCTGCTGAAAGACCGTTCCCAACCGCTTTTTGCCCTGGCGGACCAGGTTCGGGAGGGACAGCTCTATGTTTTGGCGGCGGAATTCCCCTTTGACAGGGCTTTGCACGGTGATCTTTTGGATCTTTCCCGCCGATCCCTCCATGAAAATGCCCTGGCGGAGGAGCTTTCCCGAAAATTGCGGCGGACCATCGCCCCGGAAGAGCTGATTATCGACATCCCCGAGGCAGTTTCCTTTGAAACCGGGCTCTATGTTTCCGATGAGGAACGGTACTTTGCGGATAGTTCCAGCGCCTTCAACGCCGGAATGGTCGATTCCCTGATAAAATCGCTCTATATTGTACGGATTTTTGTAGACCGAAAGCATGAAACCGGGGTAAAATCGTATAGTGATAGCCCCCAAAGTCTATTGAATTTTATCAAAAATTAGTTATAATTAAGATAGTGAGGAAATGAAAAAATGGAGATACATAACAGTACTGAAGATATTGTATTTGCCAAAGTGGCAGAAGTCTTTGCGGCTATCGAAAAAGAGGGGCTCCCGGCTAAATTCTGTACCTGCAGCCAGTGTCAATTGGACACCGCCTGTTATGTACTCAACCGTGTCGAGCCCCAATACATCATTTCCCACCGGGGAGTCGCTCGTGCCGAGGGTGAGGCCAACAAACGCCAGCAAAAAGAGGCGGATATTGCCGGTCTGATCTACGAAGGCCTCCGGCGGATCAACCACAACCAGCGGCCGAATTTCGACCACGACCGCAGCACCGGACAGGACAAGGTCGTAACAGAAAAAACGCCGATTTTCAACATCCCTACTATTGTTGGCCGTCTTTTCAACGGCGCCAATTTTGCCCCGCTGTCGGACATACAGGTGGCGCTCCGTTGGAACAGCTGTCTGATGCTGATGAAAAACGGAAACTGGCAGAACCCCTACACCATTATTGAAAAGGTCCAGGGCACCTATACCTTCTGGCCCATACCAATCCCCGCCGAAAAAGTGGACACCCAGAAGATATTCGAATTTTCCATCCATGTCGAAGCTCCGGATTTTGAACCCCTGAACCACCACTTCCAAATCCCGGTAACCAGCGAATTGGGTTCAACCGATTCCTATTCCATAGATAGGACCTTCAAACTGCCGGACCTGTATATGTTCCCCCCCGGCGACGAGGAAGACTGAATCTGCGATTCTTAACCTGCGGTTCTTAATCTGCGGTTCTGAAGGTTAATTGACCTTAACCGCCCCCAAGGGTTATGATTCGGGAGTCCGGGATGTAGCCTAGTGGCTAAGGCACCTGCTTTGGGAGCAGGGAATCGGCAGTTCAAATCTGCCCATCCCGAAAAGCCGGATGTAGTTGACTTCCGGCCCAGGACTATGATATATTGTTTTACAAGCCCAGATGGTGGAATTGGTAGACACGCTGGTTTCAGGTACCAGTGCCGTTAAAAGCATGGAAGTTCGAGTCTTCTTCTGGGCAATAGAGCAAGGCCGCGCCAAAGGCGCGGTTTTTTATTTATAGACAGAAGAAGACTCGAACTTCGTGTTCCTTATTCCCCGGCGTACCTGTGCCGTTGGTTTTTTTTTCAATTATGTGGTATAGTTATCAATACGAAGGGGCTTCTCATGCATATTTTGGTCACAAAACGGCTTTTTTATATTCCCCCCCTCCCCCGGGCTATCCTGATAGTCCTTGTAACCTTGATCCTTTCAAGCTGTGATATGCTTGACTTTTCCCCGGTTAATTATGTCCTCGACCATGCGGCAGACGTTACCGTTTCGGGCGCGGAAAACCGGCAAAATTCCCTGGTGAGGGCCTCCGGCCTTGTTGACATTGCCCCCGGCGCTTCCGTTATCGCCCTGAAACTGAATAATTCCCGGAATATTCCAATAAAACTGAGTCTGGACGCCCCTGTACTGATCACAGGCGGCGGGACCATAGACTGCGATATGAGACAGAACGGCGCGAAAGAGGTCATCGTTACCATAAATGGCGCTGTCCTGAATGACGAGCTAAGCCTGACCCTGCACATCGGGGCCGACGGCCGGGACTTTGCCCCCTATACCTTCACCATCCGCTGCCCTGAATACACCGTTACCTTTGACAATCAGGGCCTCGGCCAGACCATAGCATCGCAGGTTGTTCCCCTTTTCGGCGCCGTGAGCTATCCCGGCGTCCTTACCCATACGGGAAAAAACCATCTGGGCTGGTACAAGGAAAGCGACGGTACTACCCCCTGGGACTTCGCCAGCGACACCGTAACCGCCGATACCGTCATCTACGCGCAATGGGACGCCGCGCTCTACACCGTTATCTTTGACAATCAGGGGCACGGAACGGCGCCGGCTCCGACAAATGTATACCACGACGGCCTTGTACCCAATCCCGGCAATCTTGCCGAGACGGGCTATTCCTTCGGCGGCTGGTTTAAGGAATCCGCCTGTACCACCCCCTGGGACTTCGCCAGCGACACCGTAACCGCCAACACCATCATCTACGCCGGGTGGAATATCGTCAGTTATACCGTCACCTTTGACAACCAGGGCCATGGAACGACGCCGGGCCCGCAAACCATTAACCACGGCAGCCTTGTTACCAATCCCGGCAACCTTACCGGGACGGGCTGGACTTTCAGCGGCTGGTATAAGGAAGCCGCCTGTACCACCCCCTGGAACTTCGCCAGCGACACCATAACCGCCAACACCATCATCTATGCCGGGTGGAATATCGTCAGTTACACCGTTACTTTTGACAACCAGGGCCATGGCACGGCGCCGGCCCCGCAAACCGTTAACCACGGCGGCCTTGTAACCAATCCCGGTAATCTTACCGGGACGGGCTATGCCTTTGGCGGCTGGTATAAAGAAGCCGCCTGTACCAACCCCTGGGACTTCGCCAGCGACACCATAACCGCCAACACCATCATCTATGCCGGGTGGGATATCATCAGCTATACCGTTACCTTTGACAACCAGGGCCATGGGGCGAGCTCGTTCCTGCAAACCGTTGCCTACGGCGGCCTTGTTACCGAACCAACACCTGTCCTCACAGAAACAGGCTGGACTTTCGGCGGCTGGTATAAGGAACCCGCCTGTACCAACCCCTGGAACTTTGGCAGCGACACCATAAGTGCCGCCACCACCATCTACGCCAAGTGGACGATCAACACCTACACCGTCACCTTTAACAACCAGGGCCATGGCGCGGCGAAGACCCCGCAAACCGTTAACCACGGCGGCCTTGTAACCAATCCCGGCAGTCTTAGCGAGACGGGCTATATCTTTAGCGGCTGGTTTAAGGAACCCGGCTGTATCAACCCGTGGAACTTTTCCAGCGACACCATAACCAGTGCCACCATCATCTACGCCGGGTGGGACCTCACCGGTTATACCGTTACCTTTGACAAGCGGGGCCATGGAACCACGACCCCAGGAGTGCAAACCGTTAACCACGGCGACCATGTTAGTGATCCCGGCAATCTTACCCAGACGGGCTATACCTTTGGCGGCTGGTATAAGGAAGCCGCCTGTACCACCCCGTGGAATTTCGGCAGCGACACCGTAACTGCGGTTACCATCATCTACGCCAAATGGACGGTGATTAGCTACACCATCACCTATCACCTGGACAGCGGCACGAACAACGCGGCTAACCCCGCCAATTACACCATCGAGAGCGCCGCCACCCTGCTGGCCCCCACGAAAACCGACTATGAATTCGATGGCTGGTATACGGACGCCGGCTTTACTACAGCGGCGGCTGTTCCGGCAATCCCGCTGGGAAGCTACGGAGACAAGGACTTCTACGCCCGGTGGAAGACCAGGGGGGATATAGGCATAACCCAGCCTCCGGGCAATTCAGGCAGGAACATTAGCGCCAGCGGTTCGACAACCATCAACTGGTCAAGCGGCACGGTTACGTTCAGCATAAGCGGCGATACTACCGTGCTCTCCGGTATAAGCTGGCAGGTGAACGGTCGAACCGTAACCGCCAATACCCTGACGGTAAAGCCCAGAACTGACGGCTACGGGCTGCAGACAGGGTCGTACGCGATAACCGTGTATTTTACCCTGGACGGGGTCAGGTATTCGGAACAAACCATTCTGATGGTAAACGCTAACTAAAGGGGAACATAGATGAAATACGGAAAATGGTATTTTGGCCTTGTTCTGCCCCTCATGCTGGCGGCCCTTACCGCCTGTACCAACCCCGTGACCCAGGGCGCAGCCCCCGATACTGCACCGCCGGTGGCCCTGCCGGCAGGTATGGGAGCTTTGACGGTGAGCCTGCAGGCGGAAGGGCAGACGCGGACCGCCATTCCTACCTTTAACTTTGCCAAATATGTGATCTCGTTTTCAGGCGGGCCGGCCCTTTCTCCGGTCACGATAGACCCGGCGGCGGCCCACACGGTTTACCTGCTGCCCGGAAACTGGACAGTCGGCGTGTCGGCCTATACCGATGCCGCTTGTACCGTCCTGGCCGCCGAGGGCTCCGCTCCGGTTACGGTAACGGCGGGCACAGCCGCCTCGGTAACGGTGCAACTGGGCTTTCCGGCAAGCGCAGCCGGAACGCTTACGTATACGATGATCTTCCCCGCCGATACCTACAGCGTCCAAGAACTGAGGGTAACAAAGGTGGATGACCCCTCTCCGCCTCCCGACTATACCAATACCACCTTTACCAGCGGAACACCGTACAGCCTGCCTACACTGAATGCAGGGGCCTATATACTGGCGGTTAAACTGGTCAATACCACCCAGGGCCGCACCGCCTGGTGGGAGACTGCCGTACATATCTACGGGGGCCACACCACCAATGTAAGCCATACTTTTGTGGCCGCTGATTTTGAGGCTTATATCCCGGCTATCGGGAATATTACCCTGACCCAGAACGCCGTACCCACGTCCCTTGAGGTAAAGGCATACCCTGATGCCGCCAGTACCAGCCCGATAGGCAGCGTTACCGTTGCCACTCTTACGGTGCTTTCCGGCGCCAGCCAGACTTACGAATACACCCTGTTTATACCCGCCTCCCTGTCATCCTCCCTGTTATCAAAGCCATACCTCCGGCTGGTGGCCAACGGGGTGAATACCTCGACGCCGGAAGAGATAAGCTCATTCCCCGTCACGGAGGGGCCCTTAATAACGGATTTCAGCCGGACTTTTTCCGGCATCGACACCGGCGCCCCCGGCGTTTCCGGCAACGGAACCGTTAGCGCCAAAATCGGCGGTGCGAGCGGCGCTACGGTGGACAGCGCTTTTGAGGGAGAGGCGATAACCCTGGTTGCGGCGCCGGGTACCGACAACGTACTCATCGGTGACATGAGTATTTCGGGCGCTGCTCTGGATGGAGGGAGCGGCCTTACCCGTACCTTTACCATGCCTCAGGCAGATGTGACGGTCACGGCGGCGTTTTTGCCCCAGTACACCGTTACCTTTAACAAGCAGGGCCATGGAACCACGACGCCAGGAGCGCAAACCATTACCCAGGGCGGCCTCGTCACCAGTCCCGGCAATCTTACCCAAACGGGCTATACCTTCGGCGGCTGGTATAAGGATAACACCTGTACCGATCCGTGGAACTTTGCCGCTGACACCGTAGCCGGTAACACTACCATCTGGGCCAAGTGGACGGCGGATAACTACGGCATCACCTACGAGTTGAACGGCGGCACGAACCACACAGGCAACCCCGCCACTTACACCATCGAGAGCAACATCACCCTGGCGGCCCCCACAAAAACCAACTACGATTTCGCAGGCTGGTATACGGACGGCGGCTTTACTACAGCGGCGGCTGTTCCGGCAATTGCGGCGGGAAGCACCGGCGACAAGGACTTCTACGCCCGTTGGAAAACCAAGGGGGATATAAGCATACAGCCGCCGGGCGCATCGGGCAGGAGCATCATCATCACCGCCGACGGCCCGACAACAACCATCAACTGGGCAAACGGTACGGTTACATTCGGCATAAACGATACCACCGCGCTTTCCGATATAAGCTGGCAGGTGAACGGCCAGACCGTAACCGGCGGTACCCTGACGGTAACGCCCAATTCAACGGGCAACAGCTACGGGCTGGTAACAGGGAAATACACGATAACCGTGAATTTTATACTGGACGAAATCAAATATTCCGAAGAAATCATTTTGACGGTTACGGTGATTTTGCCCCATACCGTTACCTTTAACAACCTGGACCACGGAACGACGCCGGCTCAGACATTTGTATACCCCGGCGGCCTTGTTACCAATCCCGGCGATCTGAGCGAGACGGGCTGGACCTTTGACGGCTGGTATAAGGAAAGCGATTGTACCACCCCGTGGAATTTCATCGGCGACACTGTAACCGGCAACATTACCCTCTACGCCAAGTGGACGATCAACACCTATACCGTCGACTTTAACACCCAGGGCAGCGACAGCATATCATCGCAAACCGTGAACCACGGCAGTACCGTGAGCTATCCTGTGCCGCCTGTCCGGGACGACTGGGACGTAGCGGGCTGGTATACAGACAGCGATTGTACCACCCCCTGGAACTTTGCTGCTCCCGTAACCGGCAGCAGAACCCTTTATGCCAAATGGGTGAGCGAAGACGTGTCGGACTTTGGCGTAACCCCTCTCCCCGGCAACATCCACGACGTAAACAGCCCGGCCACATGGGCAGCCGCCATTACTGCTATTAACACAAACCCCGGAAACCATATCATCAACCTTACCGCCGGCTTCAGTCTGCCGCAGTCAGGCTCCGCCGACAATCCCGAAATTACATCGAACAGCACAGTATCCATCCGGGGGAACCAGACCATCGCCCTGAGCGCCAATGGCAGCATCCTCAACATTACCAGCGGCAAGACCGTTATCCTCCGGGGGCCTACCCTTCAGGGTGTGACTAGCGCCACCGTTGCTCTGGTACGAGTCAGCGGTGGAGTCCTCACCCTTTGTGAGGGGGTCATAACGGGCCAGAAAAAAGACGCAGCAGCCAATTATGGCGGCGGGGTGTACGTCAACAGCGGGACCTTCTTCATGAGGGGCGGGACCATCAGCGGCAATACCAGTACCGTCTCCACCTACGGCGGCGCCGGGGTGGCTGTCGACGACAGCGGAAACTTTACCATGAGCGGCGGGACCATCAGCGGTAATGAAGCCGGCGCCGGCGGCGGGGTGTTTGTCCGCACCAGTGGGGGCTTTACCATGAGCGGCGGGACCATCAGCGGCAATACCGCTACCAGCAGCTCCGACGGCGGCGGCGGGGTGTGGGTTCGGACCGGGAGCTTTGCCATGAGCGGCGGGACCATTAGCAACAATAAAGCTACCAACGACTCCGGCGGCGGAGTGCATGTCTACATCGATGGAACCTTTACCATGAGCGGCGGGACGATCAGCGGTAATGAAGCAGCCAGCGGCGGCGGCGGGGTGTATGTTACCAGCAGCGGGAGCTTTACCATGAACGGCGGGACTATCAGCGGCAATAAGGCTACCGGCACCGACGGCGGCGGCGGCGTGTATTTCAACAGCAGCGGGAACTTTACCATGAGCGGCGGGACTATCAGCAATAATGAATCCGGCTACAGCAGCGGCGGGGTGCGTGTCCAGAGCGGGAACTTCACCATGAGCGGCGGGAACATCAGCGATAATAAAGCCGGCAATAGCGGCGGCGGGGTGATATTCAACAGCAGCGGGAACTTCACCATGAGCGGCGGGACCATCAGCGGCAATGAAGCCCCCGTCAGCGCCGGTGGGGTGGGTGTCACCAGCAGCGGGAGCTTTACCATGAGCGGCGGGACTATCAGCGGCAATAAAGCCAACGGCAGTAATGGCGGCGGCGGGGTGCAAGTCAACGGCGGCGGGAGCTTTACCATGAGCGACGGGACTATCAGCGGTAATAAAGCCGCCACCAACGGCGGCGGGGTGTATTTTGGCAGTAGCGGGGCAACCTTTACCATGAACGGCGGAACCATCAGTGGTAATGACGCCAACAACAACGGCGGCGGGGTGTATGTCTACAGCGGGAGTTTTGCCATGAGCGACGGGACTATCAGCAATAATGAAGCCGCCAGCGGCGGCGGGGTGTTCGTCTATAGCAGCGGGAACTTTACCATGAGCGGCGGAACCATCAGCGGCAATGACGCCAGCAACGGCGGCGGGGTGACAGTCTCCGGCGGGACCTTCGCCATGAGCGGTGGAACCATCAGTAACAATAAAGCCCTCAGCACCGTCGGCGGCGGGGTGTATGTCCTCGGTGTGACTTTTACCAAGACCGGCAGCAGCAGCATTGCGGGCAACTCAGCGGTCGGTGCCGGGAAACAGGTGTTTGTCTCAGGCAGCAGCAAAGTACGCAACAGCGACGCCGGGCCGGGGGTAAACCTGGACGCCAGCTACGCAGGCTCCATACCCGGCGGCGGATGGGAGTAAGAAGCGAAAAAAAATGAACCGCGAAGGCGAAGAAGGCGAAAAAGGAAGGAGAAAATAGAGTTTTTCGGCCTAAAACCTTATTCGCCTTATTCGCCTTTGCGGTTATAAATTCTTAATGGCTATACAGGCTCCATACCCGGCGGCGGATGGGAGGAATAAGAGAATGCCCGGAGAGCGCAGTGGTAACAGGAACTCGTTTTAAGAAGGGTAGAAAGGTGATATGATGATGGAATTATGCGGTTTGGGCGAATATCTTCTCGCGCACCAGTTCGCCGATGATTTCCGTAGTAGATTTATGTTCCGCCTCGGCCCTGATACGCAGCCAGGTGGCGGCTACATCGTCCACGAATATCATGGTATCGCCTTTTACCGCGTGGCGGGCGATAAATCCGCTCTTTCCATCACCGGACAATTTGGGCGAGTTCTTGGTATAGTATTCGTCAAGCGCCCATGCTTCTTCTTCGGTCATTCGTGCCATATTTTTCTCCTATGAGTTGAGCAAATGGTGATACTTCTTCTGACATTTCATTGCGTGAAACACATTGATAGTACACTCGTCAATAACATTATACATTATTTCCAGCAGCCTGCCCTTGTTGTCAAACCCAAGAAGCAGGTGTTTGCCGGGATTGTTCCCATCGATGTCGTCGTATTTCCAGTTCAACATTGCCTGGCGAATGTCCTCCCTGGTAAAGCCATGCCCAAACGCAGACTCGTTGAACTCAATTACGATGTCCATGTTGCCAGTCTAATACAAAACGCCGGGGAGCGCAAAGGGAGGCGGCGCAAGAGGGTGAACGCAGTAGCAACAGTCACCGGCCCCAAAAGACGCAACAGTGACGCCGGGCCGGGGGTAGACCTGGACGCCGCCTACGCAGGCCCCATACCCGGCGGCGGATGGGAGTAAGAAGCGATGTTTTATTCGCGGCGAATTGGCATACTGGAGTCAATGAAGAAGCCGGAACATAGATTTGTGAAGGCCCTTACTATTGCCGGGACGGGGGTTGGCGCGTTAGGTATAATCCATATAGTCGATACCATAATCAAGTGGATTTCAGGAGGGTAATATGGTTTTTCAGATACTTGAAGGCGTAGTTTTGCTCGTTTTGGGAATTTCGATTATCATGATAGCCCAGAACTTGAAGAAGGGTGAACGCAGTGGTGTCAGTCACCGGTAACTCGGCGGTTACATCAAGAAGAAGAAGATCAACCACAAAGTACCCCAGGGGGTACGGGGCACGAAGGAATACGAAGGAAAGATGGGAATTCTACCTAAAACTTTGAGTCCTTTGTGATTATAAATTCTTCGTTCTAATTTTGTGAGTCAAGTTTAGCGCAGGCCCCATACCCGGCGGCAACTGGGAGTAAGAACGTTGTTTCATTCGCGGCGAATGATTGGAAAAAATTCCATTTTTTGCTATACTTACCTTATGAGGAGATATGGCTAAGAATGAGGTTTGGTAATGCATAAAGATGATGTGGTGTATAAAGATCGGTTTATCTGGAACCCTCATAAAAATGAACAAAACAAGCAGAAGCACCAAATAAGCTTTGAAACGGCTTCTGCTGTATATGACGATCCGTTTTATCTGGAAATGCGGTTTCGGAGGAAATAAGGGGGTACTATGAAATTCTTAAATCAATCATTGGATGAAAAAATGCAGATAGATCGGGAACTGGAAGAAATGAAAAAATATCCGGTTGATTGTTCGGATATTCCTCCGGTTGTCGAGACCGAATCCAATAAATGGCATCTTGGCAACGAGCGTTTTTTAAGCAGATTGCCTCCCGATATTGTAAAAGAGATGGCAAAGCGAAAATTGGAGGATATGAAAGCCTTTGGTTATGAAATACCTGAAAGTGAACGCAAAAGGTGACAGGCACCGGCCCCAAAGTACGCAACAGCGACGCCGGCTTTGAGGGGATAGCATTGCGAAATTGTTGCACGCAGCCGGAATGTGTGGTATAATAAAGCATGGACGATGAGGTTGTATTTAAGCAGAGCGCGTTTAGCCATGGCGTTACCGAAGCGGACATCCTGAAGGCTATAGAAGAGTATCTATACGATGGCCCCATGGACGACGATGTAAATAAGCGCCTTTTGCTGGGGTTTGACGGGAAGCGCAACCTGCTTGAGATAATGTATAACATCATCAACGAGAACCGCATTAACGTATTTCACGCCATGCCGGTGCGCAAGCCGCTTATGGTATTGTTAAACCGATAGGAGAACAAGATGAAAGACTTAACCGATGAAGAAGCCGCCGCTTTGGACGAATACTACACCACCCATATCCCCAAAGTGGGACCCAATGAAGGCGGTTTTTTCGCAAATCGGATCCGACGCTTGATGCCTGTGGATGACCTTTCCGCCGCCTACATTCGTTCCGCCTGTGAAGCCGAACACAAAACCCCTGTAGACGTCATTGGTGAACTGGTGCGGGAAAAAATCGCTGCTACGGCATAGAAAGGTCTAAGGTAAAAGGTACCAGGCACCGGCCCCATACCCGGCGGCGGATGGGAGTAGTAAATCTTTGCGACATCTGCGGTTAAATTCTTATAATCGGTCCGATTTTAAGTCTTTTATCATCGTTGGCTGGCGACCGCATCATAAAGCCACCCGGCTTAAAGTGCTTCAAGGCATCCGTAAGAGCATCTTTCGGTGTGTCGTATATCCCAATGAGTGCCTCTCCGACAATGACAAGCTGTTTTGTGGGATACCTTTTGTGAAATTCCTCTTTATGAGCATTATAAAAGGCATTTTCTTTTTCAAACATTACTTCCCTCAAAACGACCAAAGCCTACCATACCTTGATTATCACCCTGCCAGGCCCTTACGTCAAGCGGCGGGAAAAAGGCGTATTTTTTGCAGTTTTTTCCAATTCATTAAAGCAAAACCGCACTTTCGACCCATAGAGAGCGTGTAGTCTTTCCGTAGGGGAAGATATAAACTTATTCCTCTGGAGAAAGATATGGGAACAGTATATGAGGAAATCACCCTGACAAATGCAGGGGACAGAATCAATGTGCAACGCGGGCTTACCACCGAGCCGGAGGTGCGGAGAACCACGGTAACCGCCATCGTCGACACCGGGGCAGCTACCCTGTTCATTACCGAAGCGGTCTGTCAACAATTGGGGCTGACAACCGACGGGGAACGCAGCGCCCGAACAGCCAGCGGAGCGCGGATAATCTGCAAAGTAACCGAGCCGGTGGAGATTCGCTGGAAAGAGCGCTTTACCTCCTGCCCGGCGATAGTCATGCCCGGCGCGAAAAACGTTCTTTTAGGGGCCATCCCTCTTGAGGATATGGATGTAATGGTCAACCCCGCAAGCCGTGAATTGGTCGGCGCCCACGGCGATGAGATAGTAACCCTGGCGCTCTGAGACGCAGTGGTGTCAGCCACCCATCAATTGCCTTTTTTTCTACCTTCCGCTATACTAATTGTATGTCAGACGCAGCCCTGATAATTGAAGAAGACACTCCGCTGGTTGAAGAACGCATTGAGCGTATCTATGGCACGGTTTACGCCATGAGTTCCCCAAACGCCGTCCATCAGCATATCTTTATCAAATTGGCCCACCAACTTGATTCGTTTTTCGACGGTAAACCCTGCACGCCCTACGCCGCGCCTTTCGACCTGTATCCCCTTGCCAATGCGGGCGATACCGAGACGGTGGTTCAGCCGGATATTTTTGTGGTGTGTGACAAGGAACGCCTGAAGATTGACGGTTACTACGGCCCGCCGCCTCTGGTCATTGAAATCCTCTCCCAAAACCGTTCCCACGACCTGGTTACCAAGCTGAACCTCTACCACCAGGCCGGCGTCGAGGAATACGTGGTTATCGACCCGTTGGATAAAATCGTCATGGTGCTTACCTACGGGGAGGGTGCGTATCGCTACAATGCCTATTCCTTTTCAGACAAAATCCCCTCACACCGTTTCGAGGGCCTCTTTTTTGATCTTTCCTTTCCGCTTCCGTTTTGAACGCCGGCGGCCGATGGGAGTGAAAAAACCGTTGTATTCGCCTAATACTTGGAAAAAATTCCATTTCATGCTATACTTATCCAGGGAGACTATAGATGAAACCCGGAAAACGATATTTAAGCTTACTCCTGCCGATCATGCTGATAGTCCTTACCACCTGCAGCAACCCCCTGACGCAGTCTGCGACGTCGGGCGCAGCCCTTGATACTGCACCGCCGGTGAACCTGCCGGCAGGTATGGGGGCTTTGACAGTGAACCTCTGGGCGGAAGGGCAGATGCGGACCGCCATTCCCACCTTTAACTTTGCCAAATATAAGGTCGTTTTTACATGTACAAGCGATTCGTCGCTTTCCGCCCCTCAGATCGAAGACGCGGCGGCTTCCCACACGGTTTACCTGCTGCCCGGAGACTGGACAGTCGGCGTGTCGGCCTATGCCAGCGCCGATGTCCTGGCCGCCCAGGGCTCCGTTTCGGTTACGGTAACGGCGGGTGCAGCCGCCTCGGTAACGGTGCAACTGGGCTTTCCGGCGGACGTAGACGGAACGCTTACGTATACGATGACCTTCCCCGCCGATACCTACAGCACCACGAAACTGAGGGTAACAAAGATGGTGGATGCCAGCGCGGCCCATTCCCTTGACACCTTTACCAGCGGATCCCCGACCCATTCCATGGCCGGTTCCCCCAGCCTGGCCGCAGGGGCCTATATGTTGACGGTTGAACTGACCAATACCACCCAGGGCCACACCGCCTACTGGCAGACCGCCGTGCATATCTACGGCGGCCACACCACCACTGTAACCCATACTTTTGCCGCCGCCGATTTTGTGGCCTATGTCCCGGTTATCGGGGCTATTACCCTGACCCAGAACGCCACACCCGGGACTCTCGCGGTAAAGGTATACC
>BNUV01000034.1 GCA_025997615.1 Spirochaetia bacterium | reverse complement strand
GTATCAACGGTAAAGACGTGCAGATAATTACCGCCCAGGTCCACAAAGAAACGGGGCTTGATAAAATAGCGTAACGAAATGCCGCCATTGAAAGACACAACCCAGGTGGAGACCGGATCGGATTCTGCCGAGCCGCTTGTTTCATAAGTCAGATCCAAAAGTGATACGATTCCGCCGCCCAATCGGACGTTCAAAAATAAATTTTCGATAAACAGGCTATGCTGATATAAAACATCGGCCTCTAAAACCGCAAGGCCGGCGGATGCGGTTAAATCCTGCGCTGCCAACCGGGACTGTATGCTGTGCAGGGAAAAATACACCCCGGCGCCCAAATTGCCCCACCTTTCTTTTAGAAAGAAAAAATCCGCATAGAGGGAAAATCCCGGGAGCTGTAAATCAGTGCCAAAGAAATTATCACTCCAATAACCGTAAAGGGGAATCAGCGGGGAAAAAGATATGCCCAGGGAAAGGTCCGGCGAATGGCCCGCAGAATCCTGCGGCGTGACAAGAATTTCCCGGCGGGATTCAAAACCGTTGGGATTCCCGCTGAATGTCTCAATCAAGGGGGGAACTATTTTGAACACGGTAAATTTTTTCCAGCCGGTGGTATATTCATTCTCCTCGAAAATATTATACACCGCCACCCGGTAACGGTAATTCCCCGCTGAAAGATCCACTTCAATAAAATTTTCTTCTGTTTTTTCCTGAGCCAGCAAAACATATTGGCCCTGTTCATTTTCTTTTTCAACAAAAACTTCATAACTAAAATCATTTTCGTCCCGCAGCCAGGTAAGCCGTTGAAATATTTTGACACCATCCTGCGTTTCTTCAAAGCGGTAACGGTCAGTCTCCTGAATAGTTTGGGCAAAGGGAAAAAACGCGGAAAATAAAAAAAGGAAAAGGGGGAATATTTTTTTAGTTGCCATAGAGGTCCCCCATTTCCGGCAATTCATTACGTTTAAGTTCAGGCAGGTCAATGGTAAAACGGCTTTCCGCAATAGCGCTTGTTTCTTCTTTTCCGTCGATCTGCCGCGCTGCCTGTACGGTCCAGGCAAATCTTCCCCGGCTCAATATTTTCAGATCCGTGAGCGTGTAATCGTTACCATCAATCGTTTGGGTAAAAACTGTTTCCTGTCCGGCGGCGGTCAAACGATACAAAATAAATTTATAGGACGATGCGCCGGGCGATTCATTCCAGCTAAAAACAATATTCCGGTTTGCCCGCAGTTCCACAGCGGTAATCACATAAGCGTCCACGGGGTTTAACAGAACGGGGGCCGTTAATGGCGGCAGCGGCGGCGGCGCTGGTCTTGGGAGAGGTGGCGCGGGGCTGGGCGGTGGTGGTGCAGGAGGCGGCGGCGGAACCACGACAACTGCAGCTTCGCCGCTTTTACCGGCGGTGAAGGAACGGACCGGGGAAAGAATTTCTTCCGCCGGTGATTCAGAAATGCCCGTCACGGCCCAATAGTAAAGGCCGTCATCAAGAAGCCCTGTTTGGGGATCATAGGAAAAATAATTTTCCGTTACCCGCCGGGAAAGAACGGGGGAGCTGAGATTCGCGTTTTTTGAAATTGCAAAAATATAGGCGGAAAATTCTGCGGACCTGCGCCAGGAAAAAATTGTTTTGCGGCTGTCGCTGAGAATCTCCACCAGCGCTCCTCCCATGGGGGCAACGAGGGCAGGAGCTTCCGGCGTTGTTTTTTCAATTTGCAGGGAGGCAATTTCCGAAGGGGCCGGTGTTCCTGTAAACTGCGGGCCGTAAACCGGCGTTACCCGCCAATACCAGCGGCCGGCATCCAGGGCGGCGGAAGAGCGGAGGCCGGAAACCTGGGTTTTAACAAGCGGATTTTGCATGGACGGATTATCCGCCGCTTCAAAAAGATAATAGACCGCTTCCCCACCGCCGGTAATTCCCGATCCGGGGAGCCAGCGAAAATCCTGTTCCGGCGTATAACGCACCTGCGCCCCATCGGCGGGAGAACTTAAACGGGGCGGCGGAGCAAAAATAATATCGGCGCTTCCCTCCGCCACCGTATCGGGCGATGAAGGATCAAAGGCCCGCCAAAACCAGGAGCCCGGGGGTAACGCTAACACTGTCCGCCCGCCGGAGCCTTCCGCCTGTGCCGTTATTCTGACAAAGGCGCGATCCGCCGAAGCAATAATGCGGACGGTGTTACTCCGGGCAATCCAGGAAAAATCAAGAGAAAAATTTCCCGGGGAGGAACTTATATAACGGGCGGTCCGGGGAGGAGAAAAAACGGCGAAGTCGGCGGGCTTAACGGATGAATCCGCACTAACCGTAAAAGCTTCCCCGGCCTCCACTGTTCTGGTTTCACCGCCGGCGGAAAAGACCGCGCTTCCCCCGGAAATCTGAAAAGAAAAATCGCCGCCGCCGGAAGATGCGCTGAGGGCTCCGTCCTTTTCCAGTGTGACGGTACTGTTCCCCGAGGCGATGATGAGGCCGGCAGAACCGGAAACAGCGGAAATGCTCCCCTGTTCAATGCCGATGCGGGTAAGCTTTCCACTGCCGGTAATTTGGAGAACGGTATTTTCCGAAAGGTCCATGGAGGAACCTTCGTCCAGGGTAACATTGGCCAAAGATACATCGGAAGTCCTGATAAAATCCCCGGCATAAACCGGAGATTCCCGCTGCAGAAAATCCCACAGGACCCGCTTTTCAAAACGGCGCGTTACAGAACCTTTTTTTATAATGACCGTTCCCAGCGGTTCTTCATTTCCCTGGGATAATGCCTGATAGAGATCGCGGTAAAAAAGAAACAGACAGGCGGCGATCCCCATAAGGCAGAAGACCACCACAAAGACATCGGCCTTACGACTGGATTTTGTATTTTGTTTCTTCGGCATTGACATCCACCGCGCCTAAATCTACCGCGGATATTTCCAAAAGCTGCCGCAGCTCCGCCAGCGTGACCGGTTTTTCTTGTTCCGCCTCCGTTGGATATTTCAGATTTATCACCGCAAAAAGACGCACCGGTTTTTCCTTGCCCTTAACGGTAACAGAGGGCATCTCCTCGGTGATAAACTGGTCCCGCACCAGGGTCCAGGTATTTTCGGTGATAAGAATATCCGTACCCAATGGTTTATTCAGGGATTCGCTGCGGGAAGCAAGATTTACCGGATCGCCGATAACGGTATATTCCATACGGCGGTTTGACCCGATTTGCCCCGCAATTACATCGCCTGAATTTATACCGCAGCCGATTTTTATGAGGGGCTTTCTGTCTCCTCCCCTGTCATGGTTAAATTTAATAAGAGCGGAGCGCATAAGAAGGGCGGAATAGACACAGTTATAGGCATCCTGGGCGGCGCTGCCTGCGGACAGGGGCGCGCCCCAAACCGCCATTACCGAATCACCGATAAATTTATCCACCACGCCGCCGGTTTTTTCCACACACTCCACCATGCTGGTCAGATAATCATTTAAAAATTCCACGACCTCCGCGGCGGCCAGTTTTTCTGAAATCGCCGTAAAGCTGCGGATGTCGGAAAAGAAAATAGTTACCGGTTTGTTCTCGCCGCCCAGAGAAAGCTCGCCCCTCATGGCCTGTTCGGCGATAGCGGCGTTGGTAAAACGGCCGAAGGTATCTTTTAAGCGTTCCCGTTCCGCCAGACCCCGGCCCATTTCGGTAAAGCTGGACGTAAGAAAACCTATTTCATCTTTGCTCTTAACGGGAATGTCAATTTCAAACTGCCCTTCTTTGATGCGTCCCGCGGCGGCGGCCAAAAGCTTGACCGGACCTGAAATGGATTTCGAAAAAAACCATGTCAGCATGATGGCCAGAAAAAGCACTGCGCCGGTAAGAAAAATATTCCGCCGGGTGGTGGCGGCGACGCCTTCTAAAATCAAATTTTCTTCGATCCGGGTGATAACCTCTATTCCCATGGACGGCAGCGAAGAAAAGGCGCCAAAATAACGCCGCCCGTTGGCAGCGGTATAGAGGGTCTGCATAAAAGTTTTGCCGCTGTTCTGCGCAAGAACAACAATGGGATCATTAATAATATTCGCGCCGGAACGCATAAATTCCGTATCGGAATGAACCAGGATATCACCGTCATCATTTATCATAAATGTTGTATTGCTGCCGGTGCCGAAAGTTTGCGCGATAGTATCGGCGGAAAAGAAAACCGCCACCGCTTCCCCTTCCCGGGGAAAGAGCATGGCCAAAAGGGGAATTCCCGCCAAAGGTGAAACATTCAGAACCATGGTCTCCCCCCCTGCGGCGCGGCTTATGCGCTCACCCTCGGAGGATACAAAACCCTGAACAAGAGAAAAATCAATACCATTAGAAAGAAAAAATTGTTCGTTGATGATCACAAAAGGACCGTTTGCACTGCCTGGCCTTACCCGCGCCAGGGCCGCGATGTTTTTATTCTGCTCAAAGAAAAAATCATTCTCCTGCAAAGATACATCATTATTTTCCATGGAATGAATCAGCATGAATGTGTTGGACTGTGTCATGGAGAGGATCGTGTCCGCCATGGCTGCCATCTGTTTGTTGATGGTAAAGTTGGTATCTTCCGCGCTAAGCCGGACATCCCGGGAAACCATGAAAGACACCAGGGAAGTGATAAGCCCCAGAGAAAGAAGCAGAATTGTGGTAACAATAAAAACCAGCTTGAAGCTGATGGGGAATTTTATTTTAACCGCCGCTGGTTTTATCGCCGGTTTTACCGCCGGTTCCTGTCGCTCATTGCTCATGGACTGGCTCCGGACTAAAAAGGAGAATCATATGAACGCGGCCCATAATCCAAAAGACCATACCTGGCGCCGGAACCCAGGTACATTTGGGATCCGGTTACAGCGGTGTTTCCGGAAACAGTTGTTCCGGAAACTTTGGTAAAAGATACAGAGCTCAAAAATACAGCGGTTATATAAATCCCACCGCCCTGACTTGTGCTTGTACTACCGCCGCCCAGGGCTGTTGACGCACAATCATTACCCGATACGATTACCCCGTTGAGGGCAAAGGTTGGGAACCAACCGGAACCTTGTACCCATATTCCGCCGCCCTGGCTTTCGGCCTGATTACCGCCGCCGCTGGCATCAGTACATTCCGCCACCGCATGATTATTTGATATGATTTTCCCGGAGAAGCTGCTGACTTGCTCAATAAAAACTCCGCCGCCATAACTTTTTGCAGAACTGCCGCTGCTATTCGTGGCGGCTTTGCTGTAATTCCCCGAAATTTCCCCATCCATAAAGCTAAAGCCGCTGCTGCCATTAGCAAAAACCCCGCCGCCGTAACTTTCCGCCCCATTACCGGAACTGGAGGCTTCCGCATAATTACCGGATATTGTTCCGCCGTTCATGGTTATTGTGGAATTATCTTTTGCATAAACTCCGCCGCCTGCACATGCGGCAGTACTGCCGCCGCCAGTCGAGGTGGCTTTACTGTAATTCCCCGAAATTTCCCCGCCTTTAAAGTTAAAGGTACTGTAGTTATCAGCAAAAACCCCGCCGCCGCGGCTTTCCGCCAAATTACCGGGACCCGTGGCTTCCGCATAGTTACCGGATATTGTTCCGCCGTTCATGGTTATTGTGGAATTATCTTTTGCGCAAATACCGCCGCCATAACTTTTGGCCACAGCCCAGCCACTAACTTCCGCTATAGTGTAATTGCCCGAAATAGTCCCTTTGTTAAAAATCAATTTGCTTTTTTCCAGATAAACGCCGCCCCCATACTTGTTTTCAGCATCATCTGATCCCGTACTGCTTTTTTTAGAAATGCCGTTTATAATATCCGCATTGGCTAATGTTAAAGAAGAAGACTGCCCCGGAGAACCCTCGGCCCTGATAAGGGGTCCATCAGCTATTATCCCTTTACCGTCCAGTACAATCCCGATATTGCTGTCCCCAAGAATTAGATGCCCGCCTCCCGTTACTCCGAACAGAACGCTCTTAAACTCCGGCGAACGGGAAATAGTCTTTTTACCACCCCAGGAAACCAACGTGATTTTTTTATCAATGATGATAGGCCCCTTATCCGAATCGCCAACATTCCCCGGTATGGCATCTATATCCTTTATCAGCGTGAGCACTTCGCCGTCTGCGGCGGCAGCGCATTTTTGTTTTAGTTCGGCCCAGTTCGAAATCCGGGATCCACCAGGCGGTGGTGTAAGTCCGGGTGATACGGGTCCCGGCGGTATCAGCTCTTTCAACGACAAATTATATTCACAGGTCCCTAAAATGATCATCAAAAGGGGGATAAGGAGCCAAAAGAGACGGTGCGGGATGAGCATCATGTATAAACTATATGATGGAAGGGGGGAATTTGCAACATTTCGTGGTTAATCTTCCTAGACCCCCATGCAGGTGCCCACGGAGATGGCGGTGTCTATCATGTAGTGGTTTTCGGGGACGGTTTTGACCTTGTTGGCGGGGACGGAGAGGTCCACGGAGCCGATTTCGTTGCCGGTAAGGGCCACCATGCGGCCGTATTCACCTTTGGCCAGCAGCTCCACGGCGGCGGTGCCCAGGCTGGTGGCCAGAACACGGTCGGAGGCGCTAGGGATGCCGCCCCGCTGCATATATCCCAGCACGGTGGCCCGGGTTTCCATGCCGGTTTCGGCCTCAATTTCCCGGGCCACCCGGTAGCCGATGGAGGGGGTAACGGTTTCCAGGCGATACTTTTTGCGGTCTTTTTTGTCCATCCGGGCTTCGGCTTTGGAGAGGGCCCCCTCGGCCACAACGACGATGGAAAAGCCCTTGCCCTCGCTGCTCCGTTCCTGCAGATGGCGGCCTATGGCTTTTATGTCGTAGGGAATTTCAGGGATCAGGATGATGTCGCCGCCCCCGGCCACCCCGGCGTAGAGGGCCAGCCAGCCGGCCTTATGGCCCATAAGCTCTATCACCATGATGCGGTTGTGGCTCTGGGCAGTGGAATGGAGGCGGTCTATGGCTTCGGTGCCTATGCTGAGGGCGGAGTGGAAACCGAAGGTCCGGTCGGTGCCTTCGATGTCGTTGTCGATGGTTTTGGGGAGGCCGACGATGTTAAGGCCTTCTTTGGAAAGGAGGTAGCCGGTGGTGTTGGTGCCGTTGCCCCCCAGAACCACCAGGCAGTCCAGGCCGAGTTTTTTGTAATTTTCTTTGATGGCGGCCACTTTTTCCCCGGCTATGTCGTCATCGCTGCCGGAATCTTTGAAGGGCTTTTCCCGGCTGGACCCCAGGATGGTGCCGCCCCTTGTAAGGATGCCGTAGACATCCTGAGGCCGCAGGGGCCGCCAGTTTTCGTCGATCAGGCCCCGGTAGCCTGCGGCTATGCCCACAATGCTCATACCGTAACGGTCGTAGGCAGCCCGGCAGACCCCCCGGATAGCGGCGTTCAGGCCGGGGCAATCCCCGCCGGCGGTGAGGATACCGAATTTTTTGGTAACGCTCTGACGTATCTTTTCCATAGGGCCCTCCAGCGGGTTTATTTTATCGTGCCAAACGACGGGACGCAACCGGTGTTTCAGCAACTTGCCGTTGCTGATTTTGGGACCCTTATAAAAATTTTCGTTTTGCATTAGATTTTAGCCATGTGTTCGGGCAAAAAATGGCAAGCCATGAAATGGCAAGCTTCCCTGTGGGCGGTACTTTTTTTTCTGTTGGTAAATTCGCTGGAGGCTCAGACATGGCGATGGCCTCTTTTAGTAGGTACAAGCAAGGGGCTTTTCGGAATGGATCTTCGGGGAAACTCGACAGCTTTTTGGCAGGGGGGAGAAGTCCGCAAGATCATCCGTAATGAAAAGTATTGGGCTATTCTCAGCGACCGGGGAATTTTGGTGTCGGCGGACCTTGGTATTTGGGAAAGCCGGAATCTGGGGCTGCCGGTACGAACAATAAAAAATTTTCAGGATGGGCAAAAAAACCTGATCCGGCAGGCACAGGAGCTTAAAGGTCTGGCGATGGACCCGGCCAATCCGGATATTATGGTTACTGCGGTGAAGGATGCGGTGTATCTTTCCCGGGATGCGGGGCGGAATTGGGAAAACATCGGGCTGCCGCCCTTCAGGACCAACGGTATAAAAGCGGTAGCGGCGGCCTCCATGCCGGAACTGACTGTTTTTTGTTCCCACGGCGTTTACGGCGTGTATTACTATCAACCGGATAAAAAAGGCGCCCGTTGGACGGCGCTCAACACCGGGCTGGAAAAATTGACGGGAACCGATAATCCTGATGAAGTTTCCGATTTCGCCGTGGTGATGCCGGCCGCCGGCAGCGTTCAGGCGGCGCCGGAAATTTATGTGTCGCAAACCTTTCGCCCCCGGCTTTACCGCCTTGACTGGGCAAAAAAAACCTTTATCCCCATTTGGTCCGGCGGCGCCGATTTCGGCACGACGGATTCACTGGACCCCGGAAAAGAAACACTGCGTTTTATCCGGGAAGGTGAAATCCTGGAGATGCCGATGGCTCAGGCGGCGGCCGGGACGATAACGGAAGTCAAACCACGGCGGGATCTGTATGAGATGATCCGTAATATTTCTTCGGCGCTGGCTGTCATGCCGAATTGTATTCTTTTTCTGGATAACCCCGGGTCCGGACAGGAATACACGGGCCTTTCGGAACTGTGGCTCCTGGAGCAGAAGGATCATCCCCAGATGATAAAGGCGGGAAACCGGGACGGCATTTATCTGCCGGTGAACCACGCCATGGACAGCCGCAGCCTCGCCCCGTACCTCCGGTTGATGGAAGAGCGGAAACTCAACATGGCCGTCATCGACATGAAGGATGATTACGGCCGCCTGCGGTTCACGCCTGTGGATACTTCTTTAACGGAAAAAGGCCGGGTATTCAGGCCTGTGGACATCGATGCTTTTTTAAAAGACATGAAGGCCCGCCGCATTTACACCGCGGCCCGCATCGTTGTTTTTAAAGATCCGGAACTGGCGAAAAAAGAAAACGGCCGTTACGCGATCTGGGATTCCCGGGCCAATAAACCCTGGGTGGGCTATTACGATACAAAACAACCCAAGGGCACGGGCAATCCAAAAGATTCAAATTACAAAACAGAGGTTCTGTCTTCCAGCGATCCGGCCTCGGAGGTTTTGAGAACCTACTACGATGAAACCTGGGTGGACCCCTACTCCGAAACCGTGTGGGACTACATTGTGTCGGTGGCAAAAGAGCTGGCGGACCGGGGCTTCGACGAAATTCAATTTGACTATATCCGCTTTCCCACCGACGGGGTGAACCTCGGCGACGCCCGGTACCGCTGGAAGGATTCGGAGATGGATATGGACAGCGCCATCATTTCATTTTTGCGTCATGCGCGTTCCCGGTTACCGGTTCCCATCTCGGTGGATATTTACGGCGCCAACGGCTGGTACCGCACCGGCGCACGGACCGGTCAGGAGGTGGAACTTTTGGCCCCCTATGTTGATGTGATCAGCCCCATGTATTATCCCAGCCATTTCGAGCAGGATTTTCTGGCCCAGGCCCCGGCGATAGAACGGCCCTACCGGATCTACTTTCAGGGAACCCAACGCACGGCCCGGATCGCCCGTAACCAGGTGATAGTCCGGCCCTACGTGCAGGCCTTTTTCCTCAATGTCTCCTACGACCGCCGTTTTTACAACCCCGAATATGTGCTGCTGGAAAGCCGGGGTGTCCGGGATGCGGGCCGGGGCGGCATGACCTATTGGAACAATTCGGGCCGATACGACGATATCCCCCTGCCGGCGGATCTGGAGAAAAAAGTGCCTTGACTTGATCCCCCTCATTTCCTATTATACGAACATGACCGCTGATGAACTTCGTTCCAAATACATAGCTTTTTTCGTTTCGAAGGGGCATACCCAAATTCAGGGGAAATCCCTGATCCCCGATAACGATCCCACGGTGCTTTTTACCACCGCCGGGATGCACCCGCTGGTGCCCTATCTTCTGGGGCAGGATCACCCTGCGGGGAAGCGGCTGGTGGATTATCAGAAGTGCATCCGCACCGGGGATATTGATGCCGTGGGCGACCCGAGCCATCTTACCTTTTTTGAAATGCTGGGGAACTGGTCCCTGGGGGATTATTTCAAGGAAGGGGCCATAACAATGAGCTTTGAGTTTCTTACCTCCCCCCAATGGCTTGGTCTCCCGGTGGAAAAGCTGGGCGTTACGGTTTTTACCGGGGACGATACGGTGGAGCGGGACGAAGAATCCGCCCGGGTCTGGAAAAGCTTGGGCATACCGGAGAACCGCATCGCATACCTCCCCCGGGAAGATAACTGGTGGGGCCCTGCGGGAACCACCGGCCCCTGCGGCCCCGACTCGGAAATGTTTTACTATGTGGGGGATAAGCCCTGCGGCCCCGACTGTAAGCCCGGCTGTTCCTGCGGCAAGTGGCTGGAAATATGGAACGACGTGTTCATGCAGTACAACAAAACTGCAGAGGGCGCTTATGAACCGCTGGCCCGCAAATGTGTGGACACCGGCATGGGCATTGAACGGACCGTCACGGTGCTTAACGGCCAAAAATCGGTCTACGATACGGAAATTTTTGCGCCCATCCGCGCTGCGGTGGAAAAAGCCGCCGGGTACTCTTACGGCAGCGACGAAGAAAAGGATCGATCCGTGCGGATCATCTGCGACCATGTCCGTTCGTCGGTTTTTATTCTGGGCGATCCCCGGGGGGTAAGCCCCTCGAACCTGGGGGCCGGTTATGTGCTGCGCCGCCTTATCCGCCGGGCGGTCCGGCACGGGCGGAAGCTGGGCATAGACGGCAAAGTCCTCTCCCCAATAGCCCAGGTGATCATCGAAAAATTCCGGGGGCCTTACCCGGAGCTGGAAGAGAACCGGGCCTTTGTTATGGAAGAGTTGGACAACGAAGAAAGCAAATTTATGGAGACCCTCCAAAAGGGCGAACACGAGTTTGAAAAGCTCCTCCCCAATTTATTGAAAGATCCCCGGAAAATCATGAGCGGCAGGCTGGCCTTCAAACTTTATGATACCTACGGCTTCCCCATCGAGCTGACCGAAGAGCTGGCGAGGGAACAGGGCATGACGGTAAACCGCCCCGAATTTGACGAAAGTTTCAAAAAGCACCAGGAGCTTTCACGGGCGGGAAGCGGCCAGGCTTTTAAGGGAGGCCTGGTGGATCAGGGGGAAATCGCCACCCGGTACCACACCGCCACCCATCTTCTCCATCAGGCCCTCCGCACCGTGCTGGGGGATCATGTGGCGCAGAAAGGTTCCAACATCACCGCCGACCGGATGCGTTTTGACTTTTCCCACGGCGCCCCCCTGACGGCGGAGGAGCTGAAACGGGTGGAAGAAATTGTCAATGGGCAGATCAAAAATGATTTGCCCGTGAGCATGGAGATCATGTCTCTGGATGAGGCCAAAGATTCGGGGGCTATCGCCCTTTTCGGCGAAAAGTACGAGTCCCAGGTCAAGGTCTATACCATGGGCGAGGGCGAAAACTTCTTCTCCAAAGAGGTCTGCGGGGGGCCCCATGTGGAACACACCGGGCTGCTGGGAAAATTCATCATCCAGAAGGAACAATCATCATCCGCCGGGGTTCGCCGTATCCGGGCGGTATTGGAATAGGCAAAACTGGAAAAATACTGTATATTGATATAGAAGGATACTTATGAAACGTTTTTTGAGTGTTTTTATTCTGGGCATGGTGATTTTTTCACCGGTTTTTGCCCAAAGCGATCTCCAGCCTGCGGCTATTGTCCGGCTGCTTAAGAGCGAGCCCATCACCGTAAAACAGCTCCGCACCGAAGTGGAAAAACTGGAAAAAGCCTCCGGCAGAACCTTGACCCCGGATCAAAGATGGGAAGTGCTGGACGCCATGGTCAATGAAAAGCTCGTGTTCCAGGCGGCAGAACGGGATAAAATTACCGTGGCGGAGAATGAAATAAACTCGCAGATTCAGGATCTCCGCAACCAGTTGTCCGCCATGTTGCAGGGGCGGCAGCCCACGGAGGCAGAATTCGCCTCGGCGGTGAGGTCCCAGTTTGGCGTGGATGTGCCGGCCTTACGGGAAGAAATCCGCCGGCGTATCCTGATACAAAAGTACCTTCAGTTCAAAAAAAGCGCCGTGTTAAACGCCGTTACCCGGCCCACCGAGGCGGATATACAGAATGTCTTTGAACTGCGAAAATCCCAATTTGTCCGGCCCGATACCGTACGTTTCCAGATGATCCAGGTTGCCAACGGTGGCGATGCCGCTTCCCGTACCAAAGCAAAGGAGCTGGCGGACCGGTTGGCCCGTGAAATCGGCGGCAATCCGGCAAAATTTGATGAAAAGGTTACCGAAAGCCTTAAACCCAATTCGGGCTACCAGGGGGGAGACGGCGGTTATCTGCCCCGGAACCCGGAAGCCCAGCAGTTAGTGGGCGAAGATTTTATCAAGACTGCCTTCAGCCTTAAACAGGGTGAAGTTTCCAAGGTGCTGGAAAGTCCCCGGGGCTTCCATATCATCAAGGTAACTGAAACCCACAGCATGAAACCCCTGACCCTTGACGATCAATTCCAGTTGGGAAACTCGATGACGGTACGGGCTTATATCACCAATGCCTTGCTGCAGGAACGGCAGGCGGCGGTATATCAAAAGGCGACAACAGAGCTTTTTACAGAACTGCGGCAGGGAAACCCTTTTCAGCTTTTTAAAGACAATGTAAAGTGGTAACCCATGGCGTCACGCAGAAAGGGAAGAATCCTGGCATTCCAGGCTCTCTATTATTGGGAGGCCGCCGGGGCTTCTCTGGAAGAGGTAACGGATTTTTCCTGGCTGGAAGCTGAAAAAAAAGCCGCCATGGAACCGGAGATTTCCGATTTTTCCCGGCTCCTTATCAGCGGTACTATCGAGAATATAGAAGCGGTGGACGCCATGATCCGCGGGCATCTGAAAAATTGGGATTTTTCCCGGCTTAACCGGGTCGATTTGGCGATCCTCCGCATGAGCATCTACACCCTCATGTATCAAAGTGATATGGCCCCTTCTATTGTCATCAACGAGGCTATCGGCATATCAAAAGAATTTGGCGCCGACGATTCCTACAAATTTATTAACGGCATCCTTGACAACATTCACAAAAGTCTCGAGGCTTGACCATGGTTTTGAAAAACCTGAAATTAAAACCGCCGCCATTGATGCTTGTTTGTTTTTTTGGCCTGGCGTTGGGGGTGATCTGCACATCGGCGCTGGCATTTTTCAGCATCTATCCCGGCAGATACGGTTACTATGCCCGGCGTCCCGGCGGCGGTGATCCTTTTCACCGGGGTCTGCGGGAATACGATATCCTTTTTTCCAAATATGGGGCCGCGGATAATCCGGGTGGAGACGCTGGCGGTGACGCTGGCGTCTTGAACCGTACCCTGGACCGGCTGGAAAAAATGACCCTGGGGGTGGAGTCCCGGCTTTCCATCCTCAAACGCCGCCGTAATCTGGCGCGCCGGGACAGCCGTTACCAGGGCCTCTACCGGGAAAAAGCTCTAAAAGCTGCGGAAGATTTCCCCTATACCGAAAGCCTCGCGGCGGTGGCGGCGGAAGCTCTGCTCACCGAAAAAATTGATTTTAATGATGAAACCAGAGGCCTCCTTAAGGATTTGAGCTCCCGCATCCGGGATACTTCTTTAAGCCCTTTAGTATTGGCTATTCATATCCTTTCGGGAGATCTGGAGGAGCCCAGCCGGGCCGCTGCCATACCCGGCATGGATGATCTTTTTTCCTCCGCCCTGGCCTTTCCGGAAAAGATTCCCCCGAGTGAAACCAAAATTGAAACCAAAAGGGAAGATCTTTTGGCGGATGCGGCGATCCTCAGCATCCTTGCCGGGGATATTCCCGCCGCCCTTGCCCGTATCAACACCTACCTTGTCCCGGCGGATATTTCCACCGGCGGCGGAGATCTGCTCCGGGACGATTTCCCGCGTTTCGCCGCAGAATTTTTTTATGATTTCGGCAATCCCCAGCGGGCGGCGGATCTTTTTTCCCTTTTCCCCGATACCTATTCCCGCAGCCGCACCGCCGACTCTCTTTGGCTTTCCGGCCGGGGAACCGGCGCCCGGAATATCTGGACAGTTCTGAGCCTTTCGTCAAATGCGGCCCGAAACCGGAGCCTCTACAACCTGGCCGTCAGCGCCGGTAATCAACAGGAAGAGCTGATCCGGCTGGAAGAGCTTTTTGCCGAAGCCGACCGGAGTCAAAACCCCTGGCACGAGGACCCGCTCAATGCCGAAGACGTTTACATCTATGGCATAATCCGCTACACCCGCCTTTTGGACAGCCCCCGGGCCCTGGCGATTCTGGACAGGGGCCGTTTGGCAAGCCACCCTCTGCTGGATCTGGAAATTCACCGCCGCCGTCAGGAAAATCTGTCCCCGGAACGGGCCGTGGCGGACACCTGGATGCTTTTGGGCCGCCACCCCGGTAACGAAAACCTTCACCAATGGGCCTGTTGGTATTTTACCTACCAACGGCGCTACGACGAACTCGCTTTACTGATAAATTCCATCGAAAAACAGGGCAATCAGGGCATAGCCATCGGCGGCCCCTGGCTGGAACTTCACAAAAGTCTGGCGCTTATGCGGGACCTCCGGCTGGAAGAAGCCGCTCAAAAGCTGCAGCCCCTGGCAGCCGATCCCGCCGCCGCCCCCTTCTGGCAAATCCCCGCCAATCTGGGCCGTATCATGGAGAGCCGCCGTTCCTTCAGCGCTGCCCTGGGTTATTACGAAATCGCCTCGGCAGAAGTAAAAGACCCCAAAGCCGCCTCCGAGGTACAGTACCGCATCAGCCAGTGCCTCCGGGCCCTGGGGCAGGGGCGGGAAAGCCGCCGGGTGCTGGAATACGCCCTGGACCTGAACCCGGATAACCTCAAAGCCCGGGCGGAACTGAGCCGCCTGGATTCTTTACAGGTTTATTAGGCGGCCCTTCATGCTTTCAGTTCCATGACAAAGGGGCGCTTGTTCGTACAAGTTTCCCAGTAAGGGAAGCGGTTCGCCCCGGCATCTTTGCCGGTTTGCCCGTTGGGGTTTTTGTGTTTCACAAAATTACACCAGTAGGAAACCATGCGCTCTGAAAAATCATAATCCCCCTGGATCTTGGGACGCCAACTGCGGTCCAGTGTGCCGAAGATATACCAGAGCTCCGCTGAATGGAAGGCCCCCGCATCATCCCCCAAAAGCCTATGGGTAAAATAATAAACATACGCGGGATCGCGGTCCAGTTTTTCATTAAGAAGGCTAAAGTTTACCGCGGCATTATAGAGAGGAGGTTTTTCACCGGCAGCGGCGTGGCTGCTCATGCCAATATCATTGGCGCAGCAGCCTATCATATAAGAGATTGGATGATGGGCGCCTTTTTCCAGTAAAAGGTCAGCATCGTCTTCCAGCAGTTTGCCATCGATACAGGGGCCAAAGGGCAAACCACCCCCTTTATCCGGCGGGCGGGACATCATGTCGTTAAACAGAGCCATTTGCAGAGAGAGGATTTTTGCGCTGTCCATGCGCCGCCACTCTTCAAGGCTTTTTGCGCCGCATTTTTCCGCAAAACCAAGCCCCACATCTTCCGATTCCCGAAGAGGCCTCGACCGGCCAATTCCTGCCCGATAACCCCCGCCGCTTTGAATAATCGCCCCGCTGATTTTCCCCCTGGTAAGAGGGGAGGAGACAAGAGCCTGCACGCTGACAGCCCCGGCGGACTGCCCAAAAACAGTGATCTTTTCCGGATCACCCCCGAATGAGCTTATGTTTTCGCGTACCCAATCCAGAGCGGCGGCAAGATCGTAAAGGCCGTAATTGCCCGAAGCTCCGCCGCCTTCTTCCGAAAGCCAGGGATGTGACAGATAGCCTAAGGCGCCCAGACGGTGCCCCACGGTGACCAGGATTACCCCCTGCCGGGCAAAGGCGGCTCCGTCAAACTCCATTTCACTGGCAAAACCGTTGATAAAAGCTCCGCCATGTATCCAGAATGCCGTCGGCAAGGCGGCCTCGGTGTTTTCCGCCGGAGTCCAGATATTCAGGTAGAGGCAGTCTTCACTGGTGGGGGGCAGAAAATCTTCATCGGCAAAAAACTCTTTGTGATAAAAAGATCCCGGCGGGCTGCCTTCTTCAATAGGCCGGGAAGCAAAGGTTTTTGCCTCCCGTATGCCCTGCCAGGATTCCGGCGGCTCCGGTTTCTTCCACCGGAGAGCACCGACCGGCGGCCTGGCATAAGGAACACCGCGAAAAACGGAGTACCCAATTTTTTGTACTCCCCGGAGCTTGCCATACCTGACAGTAACGGTATTTAAAGGCAATTTACCCTCCCTTTCACCGGGCATATCCGATGAATGGAACCAGAATAAACCCACCCTCACGGACAGTCAAGTAAATGGGTAAATTAACCTAATGAGGGGCAAATTTTCCGGCTTTTATCGCTTGACCTTTCCGCGTCTTTTGAGTATATTATGGATATTCAAATACTTTAGATTCATACACAGTGGAGGTGTTCTATGAAAGTTAAACCATTGGCTGACCGCGTTATCGTCAAGCTGGAGAAGAACGAGGCTAAAACCGCCGGGGGAATCATCATTCCCGATACCGCCCAGGAAAAAACCCAGACCGGGACGGTAATAGCTGTGGGGGACGACACCGAGGTGATCAAGGTCAAGGCCGGGCAAAAGGTCATGTACGACAAATATGCCGGCGCCCAGGTGAAAATCGATGGGGAAGATCACCTTATCCTCAAAATGGCGGACATTTTGGCGGTGATCGAGTAGGGTTTCTTGTTCTTCGAGAAAGGGCCCGGCTTCGGCCGGGTTTTTTTTGGGTCAAAATGACACAGTTTTTGAAGCTTTTCAGAAAAAGGTGTCATAATGGGACGTTTTTTTCAAAAAGTTTTTTGGCCGAAATTCTGAAAGATCCGTAATTCCTTGCTATATAACAAATTAGCGAATTTTCTTCATCTTCAACAACTTGGCATAGTTTTTGCTGTATAATTGGTGTAAACTAGGAGCCAAGGCTCCCTGGAGGTAAAAAATATGACAAGGTTGAAAAAGAAGGTTGAGGTTGGCGAAAAAAGCAGTGGTGATGAAAATGTCCTTTCAATGTACCTCAGGGAAATCAACCGGATTCCCCTTTTGACTCCGGATGAAGCATACAAAACCGCTCAGGAAGCCGCCAAGGGTGATCGTGCCGCCCGGGACCGGCTGGTCAAGGCAAATTTACGTTTTGTGGTAAATGTGGCAAAAAAATACCAGGGCCAGGGGCTGCCCCTTTCGGACCTTATCAGCGAGGGTAATATTGGTATTCTGAACGCCATTGAACGTTTTGATGCGGAAAAAGGCTATCACTTTATATCCTATGCGGTGTGGTGGATCCGGCAGGCCATCCTCAAGGCGATTTGCGAAAAATCCCGGATGATACGGCTGCCCCTGAACCGGGCCAACGAGCTGGTCCAGATCGAAAAGGCCCGCAAGGTAGTTTCTTCCCAGAGCGCCGAGACGGAGTTGCAGGAAATCGCTAAAATGGTTGATATGGATGCCGCCCATGTGGAGGACCTTTTGAGTATCAGCCGGGATCTGGTTTCCCTGGATAATCCCGTTTATGCGGATAAAGATTCTTCCCTGCTGGGCGATTTTCTGGAAGACGGCAACAGCCAGGTCCCTGAGGAATATGTGATGCGCCGGGCCCTTATGGATGACATCGAATCGGTACTGGATACGCTGGAGCAAAAAGAGGCGGATATAATCCGTTTCCGGTTTGGCCTGGGCGAACGGTCCCCCATGTCGCTTAAGGAAGTGGGCGATCACTTTAACCTGACCAAAGAGCGGATCCGTCAGATAGAAAAGAAAGCCCTTAAACGGCTGCGGCACCCCGCAAGGCAGCGGCTCCTTGAGTGCTATGTGGCATGATGGTTAGGCCCGCGGCAGTTATCTTCGACATGGACGGCCTCATGCTGGATACCGAAAGGCCGGTGCTGGGTTTCTGGATCAAGGCTGCGGAAAAATTCGGCCTGACTATGACAGAGGATGTCATCCTCCGCACCATCGGCATCAACGAGGCGGGCAGCCGGGTAATTTTGGCGGAAGCCTATGGCTCCCAATTCCCCTACGATGAAATCCGCGCCGAACGGAACCTCATGATGCGTGAACAGGTTGAGCGGGAGGGCATTGCCCAAAAAAAAGGCCTTTTAACTTTGCTGAATCATCTGGATGCGTTGGAAATTAAGCTGGGCTTAGCCACTTCCACGGCCCGGGAAATAGCCCTTTGGAAATTAAAACACACCGGTATTCAGGACCGTTTTAAAATTATGGTCTGCGGCGATGAAATTAAAAACGGAAAACCCGCCCCGGATATTTTTCTTAAAGCTGCGGAAAAGCTCGGCGTCCCTGCGTCCGACTGCGTGGGCTTTGAAGATTCCCCTGCGGGGTTACAGGCCCTCCACGCCGCAAAGATCCCCTCGGTCTTTGTGAAGGACCTCGTAGAACCGCCGGAAGAAACGCTGGCAACGGTATGGCGGAGATGCGAAAATCTGGCGGAGGCGGTGGAACTTTTCGCCTAAGCAGATCGCAGCATTACAATTCCTTTGTCACCTGATGCAGCCACTTCCCCGAACGGAAACGCCAAAAACCCAGAATCACCTTTAGCGGTTCTTCCATGGTGATAAAAAGGTAGACAAGCCACACCGGCGCATGAAAAATAAAACTGGCGGCGGCAGCCAGGGGCAGGGAAATCGTCCACATAAAAAGAAGATCGTAGATCGTGCAAAAAACCGTGTCTCCGCCGGCGCGGCAAATTCCTATCACCATGGACATATTAAAAGCCCGGGCGGGATAAGAAATGCAGAGTACGATAAACATTGAAAAAACGGCGGCAAGAACCGCCTTGTCCACATTGAAAACCAGCGGGGTGAGCCGGGACAGGGGCAGCAGGATCATGGCGGCGCCTATGGACAGGAGCGGCGCAAAACGGATAATCCGCGAGGCGTAGTCCCGGGCGGCGGCCTCGTCACCCTCCCCTATTTTTTTGCCTATCATCACCCCTACGCCGTTGCCCAGCCCCATGAACACCACCCAGGTCAACTGCGAAACCGTGCCGACTATGTTAAAAGCTGCAATGGCGGCGGTGCCGGTGCGGGCCATGATTGCGTTATGCAGCGTAATTCCGGTGGACCAGACGATCTCGTTGATGATCACCGGCAGGGCAATTTTTATAAAACGTCCCACAAAGGGAGGCGTAAATCCCAAAAGTTCCTTCAGTGATCCGGCCACCGGATATTTTTTGATATAACTCACGGACAGGATGATGATCATTTCAGTGATCCGCGAAATGACCGTGGCCGCCGCCGCACCGGCCACCCCCATGGCGGGGAAAGGCCCCACGCCGAAGATCAAAAGATAGTTCAATACGGCGTTCATGGAAAGGGCGATAACCGTGGAAACCACCGCCAGCCGGAGCCGTTCCACCGACCGCAGCGCCAACACCATGACAATATTTATGGCAAAGGGAATGAAAGCGGGCGCCAATGTTTTAAGGTACACAGCCCCGGCTTTTATCACCTCCGGATCCTCTGAATAAAAACCGATGAGCCGCCCCGGCACAGTTAAAGCGGCGGCGGTAAAGATCAGGGCCACGGATAAACTCAGGATAAGGCAGAAACCCGTGTTCATCCTGATGCCCCGGAGATCCCGTTTTCCCCAAAACTGGGCGGTAAAAATAGACGCCCCGGAACAGATCCCAAAAAGTGTCAAATTGTAGAGAAAAAAAACCTGGTTCCCCAGCCCCACCGCGGCGATTTCCACCGTGCCCAACTGACCTATCATCACCGTATCCAGCATATTTACCAGGGAATTTACCAGGTTCTGCAGCATGATGGGAAAAGAAATAATAAAAAGGTTTTTATAAAAAACCCGGTCATTAAAGAGCGGAGGAAGCGTAAAGCGCATCGTACTTGTGCTCGATGTATTTTAGGAACGGTTCGGCGGAAAGTTTTTCACCGGTGACCGTTTTGAGAAGCTCCGACGGTTCGAGGCGGCAGCCCCAGCGGTAGATAGTTTCCCGAAGCCATTGGTGGATGGGATCAAAATCCCCCCGCAGAATGAGATCATCAAGATTAGGGAGATCGGTCATTATTTTTTGGCGGAACTGGAGGCCGTAGAGATTGCCCAATGCATAGCTGGGGAAGTAGCCAAAGGAGCCCATGGACCAGTGAATGTCTTGCAGCACGCCATCGGCATCGGTGGGCGGCTCCAAGCCAAGATAATCTTTCATGCCCTTGTTCCAGGCTGCGGGGAGATCTTCCGGCTTGAGGGCCCCGGAAAAAAGACGCTGCTCCAGATCGAAACGGAGGATGATGTGGAGACTGTAACTCACTTCATCGGCATCAACCCGGATGAGAGAGGGGCGGACCTGATTGACAGCCCGATAGAAATTTTCGACAGAAACTTTTCCGAGCTCTGCAGGGAAATATGTTTTGAGCAGAGGCAGAAAAAATTCCCAGAAGGGGCGGCTGCGGCCGATGACATTTTCCCAGAACCGGGATTGGGATTCGTGGACCGCCATGGAGGCTCCATCGGCCAGGGAACTGCCCCGGAGCTCTGCGGGGAAGCCCATCTCGTAAAAGGCATGGCCCGATTCGTGGATAACCGAAAAAATAGTTGAGAGGAGATTATCCTTAAAGTACCGGGTGGTGATGCGGATGTCATCGGCGCCCAGGGAGGTGGTAAAGGGATGGGCGCTGATGTCGAGGCGGCCCCGGTTTGCGTTGAAACCAAGTTTTGTTTTGACGTCGTTGTTAAAATTTGTTTGGGCGGCGATGTCAAAATCCTGGTTCAGAAAGACGCAATCCGGCTGGGGTGAGGCGTTGATTTTTTTTATCAGCGCCGAGAGGCGATCCCGGAGGGGCGTAAAAAGGGCCTGGACTTCGGCGGCGGGGAGGCCCGGCTCGAAGATATCCAGAAGGCCGTCGTAAAGGCTAGACGGCACGGCGGCGGTCCCGAAGCCCCAGTAGGCGGATTTTTTTCGGGCAAAATCTACCATGGCGGAAAGGTGGGGCAAAAAGGCGGCAAAGTTATTGTCCTTGCGGGCCTGCGCCCAGGCGGCCTGGGAAAGGCCCTCGGCACGGGCCATATTGCTGACGAAATCGCCGGGAAGTTTTACCGCCCGGTCGTATTTGCGGCGGACGACCCGGAGAAAGTCCCGTTCCAGGGCGGGTAATTTTTCATCACCCCGGGGATTTTGGGAATCGGAGCCCAGGTCCGCAAGGAGGCGGCCCGTTTCATCCCGGGTAAAACGCTCGTGGGCCATGCCCTGGAGCAGGGCCATTTGCTCGGCCCGTTCCTCAACACCGTCCTTAGGCAGATACGTTTCCGCATCCCACTGGAGCAGCGCCGATGTCCGTTCCAGATGCCGGTCTTCCCGGTCGATAAGATGAAGTTTTTCAAGGGTTTCAGTGGTATTTATCATATGTATATTTTTCAGTGCAATACACTGAATTCCTGTACTGCCTGAATTTCAGATTCCACCGTATAGCCGGAGTCCTCGGTTATGGCTTCACGGGCGGTGGTCAGGGCGGCTTCCACCAGGGCCGGGGAATTGGTGACGCCGTAGAGGATAACCTTTTTACCGGAAACCGATGTTTCCAGAAAATGGATCGGCACTTCCTTTTCATAGAGGATGTGGTGCTTGATTCTCTGGCCCAGGATCATCTCCGCAAGACGCTCTGCATTTTGAGCCTCGGTTTCTTCATTGACGGAACTGGTCAATAGATGTTTGATGATTTCGGCCAGCACCACCGGGGGTTGGCGGCCGGTGTTCAATGTCAGGTGATAGTTGGCCGGCTCCTCCCATTTCGCATCGAAAAAGTACCGGTGAAAACCCTCGCGGTCGTGATCGCTCTGATCGATAATCTGCCGGGCCCGCCGGTCGTCGCAGTGAAAATAACTTTTTACCCGTTCAACACGAATATCCTGAGGCGCCACGAGAAACACCGACAGCACTGCGGGGACATTTTTCAAAAGCATGGCCGCCCCCCTGCCGATGATAATGCAGTTACCCTGCCCCGCCTCGGCCAGAACGGCGGTTTTCAGATAATGGAGATAATCATCCCGGTCCTGGGACAGGGACGCCCAAAACGAAGGTTTCCGCTCATCAAATTTTTCCAGTGTATGGTCCACGACGCCATAGGATTTTATCCGATCTTCCAGGGTACTCTTATCCACCAGGCGGTAGTTCAAAAGCTTTACCAGTTCGGCGGCGATCTCGTTACCCAGAGCCGCCAATTCACGGGAAATAGTAATAACTGCCATAGCCCCTCCTCGCCCTTTCAGACCGTCTGACCTTAGTATATACCGGAACCGGCTGATTGTCAAAGCGCCGTAACCTGCTTTTGGTGGCTGTCACCCTGTACGTTTCTCCTGGATTAAAGGATCCGGAGAGCTTATATTTAAAGTATGGACGATGAAGACAAAAAACTGTTGCTGCGGATCGCAGAGAATACCGACAAGATTCTCTACGCAATTGAAATACCGGAAAAACCCAGCCAGGAAGCCATAAACTATATAGGGCTGGGCGCCAGCGTCGCCGGGATTATGAGTCTGATCGACCTATTCAAAAATTGGTTTGGAGGTTAAGCTATGGGCATGCAAATTTTTCTGACCGTGGCTCTTTTCGCTATCGCTATCGTCTGCTTTGTTACCAACCGCCGCATCAACAAGCGCAAAGACTAAACGCCTATGGTGTCAGCCCACCGGGAGGGTATACGAAGAGCCCTCAGGCGGGGTATTTTGATCCTATGGATTATCATCACTTAATGTGGAAGGAAGAGGGGCGGCGGATTGTTTTTAACTGCCCGGTGTTTTCCATTGGGGAGCGGAGCTGCCGGTCGCCGGATAATGAACTGAAAACCTTTACGGTGATGGACTCCCGCGACTGGGCGATTATCATTCCGGTGGTGGGAAAAAAGGAATTTGTCATGGTGCGGCAGTGGCGGCACGGTTCCGGGGAGTTGAGCCTGGAATTTCCCGGCGGAGTTTTTGAGCCCGGGGAAGACGCAACGGCGGCGGCAAAGCGGGAGCTGAAGGAAGAAACGGCCTACGAGGCGCTTTCCATCATCAAACTGGGGGAATGCAGCCCCAACCCGGCGATTATGTCAAACAAGGTACATTTTTTTCTGGCGGAGGACCTGAAATTTACGGGAAAGCAGGATCTGGATGAGGATGAATATGTTGATGTGTGCCTCATGCCCGCCGCCGAGGTGTTCCGCAGCATGGGAAAACCGCCCTACATCCACGCCCTTATGGGGACCGCCCTGAGTTTCTATCTGCAAAACAAAATGCCCGATCTGACGCTTTAAATCTTGTCCACAGCTCCTAACGCAGGGGCTCGTATTGGACCCGGTCGTCCCACATCCCCTGCCGTGGCTCCCCCTTGATGGGGGGGATGTCCAGCACCATGCCGGGCTCGATGATGTTGGGATTATCGGGATCGTCCAGCTTGGACCGGTTGGCGTTGTATAGAAGCCGCCATTGTTGGGGGTTTCCGTAGACCCAGGGTCTGCCGGCGATGTTCCAGAGGCAGTCTTTGGAAACGTTCCAGGCCCGGACTGTGTACTGCGCCGGGAGGATCTTTCCGTCCGGCAGGCCATCCACATTTTCCAGGGCGATAAGCGCCCGGTTGGCGGCGGCCAGGGCTTCGTCCCAGTCTTCCGCATCCATAGCATCCTGACCCCGGCCGTATTCGGTGCTGGCCCGGCCGTATTCATCGGGGTAACGCTGGGGAACACTTGCCGAGGCGGCCCAGCCAAGGCGGCTTTTGGCGGCGGCCATGGCCTGATTAGCCGCCCGGATCCTCAACTGCAGGGCCACATATTCATCGGAAAGATAGGCGTAACGGAGGCTGTCTTCCGCATAAGATGAGGAGGCGTCGTAGTCCCCTTCCTCGTAAGAGCTTTGGGCCAAAGCGTTCAGCCGCACACTTTCAAGGTAATATCGGTTATTACGGAGGCTCAAAGGCACCGACGCATCATCGGCAACCTGGACTGTCTGGGCAACAAGGCCCCCGAGGCCTCCTATCATCAATAAAAGGGTGAAAAAAAACAAACGGCGGTTCATTCGGCGCCTCCTTCCAGGGTCAATTCGGCGTTTTTGGCCACTTCATCGCTCTCTGAAATCTTGCTTTCGGCATTTTTGATGGCATCTTCCGCCAGTTGCCGTTTTTGCAGTGCATCCTGCCGGGTTTTTATAAAGGAAACACGGGCATCTTCATAAAAATCCACGGCTAAATCAAAATTCTCACTCCTAAAGGACTGTTCTGCCCGGTTATAAATCCCATCGGCGGCGGCGAAGTCCTGCCGGACTGCCACATTGGCCTTCACCTCCAGGGCGGCCTGCCGCTCCTCTGCGGCGAGCTGCTTCTGGTCCGCCGCCAAAGCCTTCATGCCGTTTTTCAAAATCTGCGTGTAAAGAGCGGCGGTTTCTTCAATCAGATACCCGGCTTCTTCCACATTTTCTTTCTGATAGGCCGCCAGGGCCTTATCCCCCGTATCATCGGCCCGATCAAGATTGTCGGGATCGTACTGATAAAGGTTCCGTTCTTCGATCTCCAGCCGGGTTTCGTAGGCCTCGGCGCCGGTTTTCAGGACTTTGTAGAGGTCCCGGGCCAGAAGAGCGTCATCTTTTGCGGGATAATAATCCTCCTCCTCGTAGAACGCCAGGGCATCCAGGGCTTTTTCATCCGCCTGAATCAGAAGATCCACCAGTAAATCATCGGCGCCGGCGGCAATAGCACTGGTCCGGGCATCCGTTATTTCCTCTTCCCGGTCCAGGGCGTAGGGTAAAATGCTTTTGTTAAAAAGCTCGTCGTAGGCGGTGGTAATCGCTTCGTACCGCTCGACAAAACTTGCATCCGGTTTTGCCCCGTCAACTTCCTGATTGAGGGTTTCGTAGGCGGCCTCGGTCTCATCCCATTCCGGGGGAAAATAATTCGGAGCGTCAAAATCCAGAGCCCTTTGCCGGGCCTGTTGCGCCCGGTTACTTGCATCGGCCAATATACCGGGCAAGGCATCAGGGACCGGGTCGGGGGTAGGCGTCTTTTCAGGCTCCACCACAGCTTCAGGCGGCGGCGCAGGGGGCGTTTCTGCCGGCGGGGCGCTTTTACAGGCCGCCAGCGAGAAAATCAGCGCTATTCCTGTCAATAAAACTATTTTTGACTGAGCCTTTTTCAAAAGTCTCATGGATCATCCTCCCATAAATTGCTGCGTTTCAACTATATCATAATAAGTATATACTGATTAAAGTATTTCTACAAGGAGAAATTTATGGCGGATATTACCTATGATATTTTGAAAAGTTTCGGCGTTCTGTCGGAGGAAAAAGGCGGCTGGAAAAAGGAGCTTAATCTGGTGTCCTGGAATGGCCGGAATCCCAAATACGACATCCGGGACTGGGCGCCGGGGCACGAAAAAATGGGGAAAGGTATCACCCTGAGCAATGAAGAGGCGGCCAAACTGGTGGAATTACTGAACATAGCCCTGAACCCGCCGGCGGAAGGTTGAAAAGACATCGGGACTAGATTTTAAGGGAGGCTATCGCCCTCTGGGTCATAAAATCGCAGTGTTCGTTGAAGACATCCCCTGCGTGGCCCTTGACCCACTTCCAGATCACGGGAAAACGGCCCGCCAGTTCGTCCAGTTTTTCCCATAAATCGCGGTTTTTTACCGGTTCCTTGCTGCTGTTCCGCCACTCATTTTTTTTCCAGGTCTTTATCCAGACACTTATGCCCTTTTGGACGTACTGGGAGTCGGTGTAAACCGTCACCGCGGCTGCATAACCGATATCCGGGGCATCCGGAGCGGAAAGGCCCTCCAGGCCTGAGATTACCGCCATCAGTTCCATCCGGTTATTGGTGGTGAAGGCCTCCGCCCCGGATTTTTCCGACAAAATCTCCGGCTGCCCGGCCTTGTCCACAACATAGACATAGGCCCAGCCCCCGGGGCCGGGGTTGCCGGAGCATCCTCCGTCGGTATATATGCTGATATTCATAGGGCTCATAGTATACGCCCCTCTTGAGGGAAAAGTAAATGCTTTTGCCCTGGTTTTCATTTTATTTTCAATAATTCCTCTTCTGTTAAGAATCCTTCCGCCGCTCCTTTTTCTCCTATTTTATAGGATGCAAATATTATTGCCTTTTCTATTGCGTAATAAGCGTCTTTTGTTTTATTATAAAAATATATAAACGCCGAAAATAATGCGTCCCCTGCCCCTATTGTGTTTACTATTTCCCTGGTTCTTACCGCCGGATAATGTTTTATTTGATTATTTTCTCGTATATATATTAATACACCATTTCCTCCAAGCCCTATTACAATAATTTTATTATTATACGTTTCTGCCAGTTTTTGTATAAAATTATATTCTTTTCCCAATATGTTTTCATTGCTCAAGAATAATATGTCCGAAAATTCCATAAAATCCCTGTTAAAATCATCGTTAATATCATAAACCACATGAACATCAGTCGCTATGGTTTTTCCATATCTTTTTATTATTCTTAATAAATCCCTTGAAAAATTTATATTACACAATACCGCCATATCTATATCATTTATGATTTCCCCGATTTTATTTACAGGATATTTTGTTTCCTGTATATTTTTTAAATCCAATATTATTTTCCTTCTATTTTCATTATACAATATTACCGATTGTGATGTTTCGTTGATTATTGGCAATACATATTCATTGTTGATTCCCATATTTTCCAGTTCCTCTTTGATAATATTCTTATAAATATCATTACCAATTATTGAGAGCAAAACAGGGTTTCCACCCAATGTTTTTATAGCTTTTACAATATTATATCCAACCCCTGAAATTGTGCTATTAACCCCATAAAACTTAAAATCTATGGGAAAATATTCAATAGGGAATTGTTCAATTTTTGCCGTCGTTTCTATTGTTATAAGTCCAGACACCAAAATATTGTTCATATAATCCTGCCTTCAATTATTCATTATTCACAATCATATTATTATGTCAACTTAGGGGCATTGCGTATAGCGTATGTTCGGCGTAATTGCCCCTGAACTTGGTTGGAAATTTTTGAGAAAAAACTATTGACATAAATATAAAAAGATGCAATACTGTTCTACATATGGAGAATATAATAAATAAAGTTTTAGTTGTATATTTTTCAAAATATGGTTCAACAAAAAAATACGCAAAATGGATAGCGGAAGAACTATCTGGAGATATTTATAGTATAAATAATTTTAAAGAGAATATTTTAAATAATTATGGTGTAATAATAATAGGCAGTGGATTATATGCCGGAAACATAAGAGGAATAAACATAATAATAAAGAATTATGAAATATTAAAATCTAAAAAAATAGTTCTGTTTACTTGTGGACTTGCCGATTATGATAAAATTGAAAACATAAATTCAATAAACAAAAGACTTGAAAAGAAAATCCCCAAAAATATAAAAGACACTATAAAAATATATTATTTACGTGGTGGAATAAACTATAAAAAATTAAGTTTAAAACATAAGATAATGATGGGACTTTTGAAAATGGTTACAATGAAAAAAGGTTTGAAAAAAATAAACGAAGAAGATAAAGAATTTATAGAAACATATGGGCAAAAAATAGATTTTACGGATAAAAATAATATAAAAGGAATAATTGAATATTGTAAAAAATAATGGAGTACGGGGCAACTAATGAAGCTGACTTTTCCGACAGCCTCGTTAGGCGAAGTACGATTTTTCTTTACAATTTATTTTCTATTACCAAATTTAATAATACTTCTTCTATATTTCTTCTGGTGTCCAATATATATTGTATTGACACTAATTTATTATCATTCAATATTTTATAATATATTTTCCATGGTTTTATATTTATTTCATGAATATCATTAATACCGATTTCTGATAATTCTTGTGATTTTCTGGTAATAACTCTCTCAGATCTTAACAATTCAATTTTACCTATTATTTCATCATATATTTTCCGTGCGTTGATTGGATCAGAATTTTCTATGATATATTTTAAAATATCATCAAAGGCATTTTCCCCATGTTTTGTCCAAATAATTTCCCGCATTTTATTTTCCACTCAACGTGCGTTCAAAACGTTTTTTTGCATTTTCATGGGTCACAACATTGCCATTTTTTAGGTCAATTTCACTAAAACTCAATAATTTTGCCAAATTGATGGCATTTAATGTCCTTTGATAACTATCAATATCTATAATTACCGCCTTCGCCTCGCCATTTTGAGTTATTACTATGGGAGATTTTGTTTCTCCCACATTCTTAACAATCTCGGTGGTATGTGCCTTTACATAAGAAATCGGCTTAATATCCTGGACTAAATCTATCATAATATACCTCTTGTACATAATATAATACAACATTTCGGCTTAGTCAATACTTTATACAGAATTTCATATGATTTTTCTTATATTTTGGGGGACCACGTTAAAAATCGTATTTCGCCTAACGTGAAAGCTATACGACGTTTTTATGGCCCGAATAAGGAAACCGTAGGTTTCCAGGGCTATAAAAATGTACCGGAGAAAAACCCCATAAAGGCGCTACTGCGCCGACTGGGGTTTTTCGTAGGTCAAGCCGCTACTGCGGCGTCAGACCGCAGACCGGAGGTCTGAACGGTCTGCACGTATAGCGTATGTTGAGATTGTCAGAAAACCCTTTCATGTAAAATTTTACCAGCATTTCATGCCCTGAAACTACTGTAAAACACTCATTTAAAGGCATATTTTTTATGCAAAATGACTTTTCCGACAGCCTCGTTATGCGCCGTTTGGGTTGCTTTTATAATTATTATTTTCCCCTTCTTTTGCTTCTTTATAAATTTTATAAAAATATCCTAATTTGTTTTTTGTATATTCTGCTCTATTGTTTTTATATTTATTACTTAATTCAATTTTTAATTTTTCATATTCTTTTGCTTCAACTATATTTGTATTCAAATAATCTCTAAAGTTAGTTCGATTTATCCAATCATCGCCATTATATTTTACAATATGAATATGATGTGTTGTCATGTCATTTTGTATATTACGCTTTATAAAAAGCATATAGTTATCTTCACCGTCGATTGGACAATAAACAATTTGATTTTGCTTTAATATTTCTATTAAACTATTCACTAGAGTAAAGTCATTAATACCGATTATAATGTCAATAATTGGTTTTGCTTTAATATTTTTTATTGATGTACTTCCAATATGTTGAATATCTACAGCTATATTTTGAAATATATTCTTTAGTAAATTTATTGTTTCTTTAGCATTTTCTTCCCATAAAATATCATGATCATATAATTCCACAATTCCTTTCCTTAGTCCTATTTCCATTTGTGTTTAATCCTTTAGGCTATTATTGCCCATTTTTTCATTATTGTCAATTGTCTCTGTTATTATTGGCGACTAATTCAACCCAAATTGCACATAACATTTTAGCTATACGACGTTTTTGCAGTTGCGATAAAGGAAACCGTAGGTTTCCAGCAACCGCAAAAATGTGGCGGAAGAAAAATGCATAAAGGCGCCTATGCGCCGACTGCGTTTTTTCGTAGGCCAAGCCGCTACTGCGGCGTAGCGTAAACTGTATGTTATGCGATGCTTTTTGCACCCCGAACTACGAGCAGCTCTAAATGTTGCACGGAACAACAAAAAACCTGCTACAGAGCGATGTGCCACGGATGGCGCACCGTGCTTCACTTTATTGATATTTACTGTTACATCCTGCCAATTACAGTAACTGATCCATGATAATATAAATCATTAGGTTTAATTGGTAAAATGTCATAATTAATTATTTCGATATTCCCATTTTGAGGCTCGATTACATAAGCCTGTTTATGTATGTTGTCTACAATCAAGTTCCTCCAATGGTTAGGCTCATCGTATATCATGGCTTTAACTCTTTTAGTATCATACAAGC
>BNUV01000033.1 GCA_025997615.1 Spirochaetia bacterium | reverse complement strand
CCGCAGCAGGGAACTTCCATCCTGATTACCGTAACGGATTTTATGTTGTTTTGGCGGATAATTTCCGTCAGTTTTTCGCTGTAGTCCCCTTCGTCGAGTTTTGGGCAGCCTATCAAAACGATTTTATTTTTCATAAAATCATTGTGAAAATTGCCGTAGGCATAAGCGGCGCAATCCGCGGATACAAGTAAAGCAGCGCCCTCAAAATAAGGAGCGTTTACCGGCACAAGTTTTATTTGCACCGGCCACTGATTAAGCCGGCTTTGTGTTGTACCAGCCGGAACAGCCGAGGCTGCTGAATCCTCTGAACCTTCGGTTCGATTGATCGTTTTGGCGTTACTGCCAGGGCATCCGCAGGGGAGAGGTTTCCCGCCCATTTTTTCATTCATGTTCATCTTTACCGCCTCCTCGTTGTATTCTTTTGCTTCACGTTCTTCAAAAGTAATGGCACCCACAGGACAAACAGGCAGACAATTACCAAGACCATCACAATAATCGTCCCGTAATAACGCTGCCTTGCCGTCAATAATGCCGATAGCGCCCTCGTGACAGGCTTTAGCGCAGAGTCCGCAGCCATTACACTTTTCACGGTCTATGCTTATGATTTTTCGTACCATATCAAGCTCCTTGCCTTAATGTTAATTCAATATCTTTGCCAAATCCTGTTCCGCAGAGCCGGTGGGCACGATGCTGAAATTTTCCACAAGGTAATTCAGCACATGGGGCGACACAAAGGCCGGAAGGCTGGGACCAAGCCTGATATTTTTTATACCAAGATAGAGCAGGGTTAAAAGTATGGCCACCGCTTTTTGTTCATACCATGAAAGAACAAGACTGAGGGGAAGCTCATTCACACTGCACTTAAAAGTATCGGCAAGGGCAATGGCAACCTTGATAGCGGAATAGGCGTCATTGCATTGCCCCATATCCATAATTCGCGGGAATGGACCAATTGAGCCAATGTCCAGATCGTTAAAGCGGTATTTCCCGCAGGCAAGGGTTAAAATTACCGTATCTTCGGGAGCGGCTTTTACAAGATCGGTGTAATAATTGCGTCCCGGTCTTGCGCCGTCACAACCGCCCACGAGGAGGAAATGTTTTATGGCCCCTGCTTTTACCGCTTCAACAATAGCCCCGGCGTTTTCAAGTATAACGCCATGGGCATAGCCTGTGGTTACGGTCTTACCGCCATTGATGCCGGTCATAATTTTTTCTTCGCGGTAACCGCCGGCTTCCAGCGCCCGGTTAATGAGCGGCGTAAAATCTTTTTTGCCGTCTATGTGGATAAGGCCGGGGAAACGTACCTCCGCAGTGGTGAAGACCCTGTCGCCGTAACTGTCTTTTGGTTTCATCAGACAGTTTGTAGTAAAAAGTACCGCGCCGGGGATTGCGTCAAATTCTATTTGCTGGTTTTGCCATGCGGTGCCAAAGTTGCCTTTTAATTGCGGGTACGCTTTAAGAGCCGGATATGCATGGGCAGGAAGCATTTCTCCGTGGGTATAAATATTTACGCCCTTGCCCTTTGTCTGTTCAAGCAGGAGTTTAAGGTCCTGTAAATCATGACCGGAAACAACAATAAACGGCCCCTTTTCGATTGCCAAAGGAACGGTAACAGGCGATGGTTTTCCGTACGTTTCTGTATGCGCCCTGTCGAGGAGTTCCATACAAGTAAAATTCGCCTTTCCGGTTTCCATAACAAGCGGCAAAAGTTCATCCATGCCAAGCTCGGTATTTCCAATCGCTTCAAGAGCCTTACAAAAGAAGCTGTCCACTTCGCCGCTGGAAAACCCCAAAACCGCCGCATGACAGGCGTAAGCGGAAATACCGCGAATCCCGAAAAGGATAAGCGATTTAAGAGAACGAATATCTTCCGGCGCTTCCCAAATTGTGCTCATATCAAAATCATCACATTTCGCGGAATCGGCAAACAAAGTTATCCGCTCCTTATGGGCTTCATCAATCAAGTGTTCAATAACTTTGTCATCAAAATTGACATTTGTTACGGTGGTAAAAAGCCCCTCCCGAATAATCCGAAAGACATTTTCTGTTGGCTTGTGACGGTTAGAAACTTTTGCCAGCATTATAAGGCTGCCGGTAAGTTTGTCCTGAAGTCCTGCGGTGGTATCCTTCTTTCCGCATACGCCGCCGGTCGTACAGCCCTTTCCTCCGGCTGTCTGTTCACATTGAAAACAAAACATATAAGTCTCCTTGAGGACGTGCCTCTTGTTGTTATGAATTAAATATAGCATACTGAAAGGAGGGAATCGGTTGTTTTTCCAACGAAAGGGAGTTTTTCTTGAAAAATATTTTAGCCAAGCACCGGATTGTCCTCTGGCGGTCACGTTTCTTTTCCGGTGTTTCTGATACGGACATTGACAAATTATTCACCTGTCTTGGCGGACGCAGAAAATCCTTTGAAAAAGAAGCATATATTTACAGGGAAAGAGACGAATGTACCGCTTTGGGAATAGTTCTCTCCGGCACTTTACATATTTTACGGGATGATTTTTGGGGAAACCGTAAAATTGTGGAACAGATTAAATGCGGTGAACAGTTTGGCGCCGCCTTTGTCTGCGCCGGGATTAAGCATATTCCTGTTAGTGTTATTGCAATGGAAAAGTCGGAAGTTTTATTTCTTGATTATAACCGCTTGATTACTGCCTGCCCGAAGGTTTGTTCATGCCATACACAGATGATAAAAAACCTTATCCGCAGCCTTGCTGAAAAAAGCAATATTCTTTTAGCAAAAAATGATATTCAATCCAGACATAGTACCCGGGAAAAACTGCTTGCTTATTTATCCGCCCAGGCAAAAAAAGAAAACAGCCGTTCTTTTGATATTCCCTTTAACAGAGAAGAATTAGCGGCATACTTGTCAGTTGATCGGAGCGCAATGTCGGCGGAACTTTGCCGTATGCGGGATGATGGTATTTTATCGTTTAAGAAAAACAAGTTTGAATTACGGAAGTGATCAAATTCATGCATCCATCTCCATTCTGCGGCGGAACCACAGGATCAAACTGTTCAGAATCAAAATAATGGAAAAGAGCACAACGCCGATGGAAAAAAGCATCTCGCTGTGTCTGCCCGAAGCGTAACCCATTTCCATAGCTATGGTGGAAGTCAGAGTTCTGACACTTTCCAGGGGGCTGAGGGTCAGTTGGGGCGAATTTCCCGCTACCAGGATCACCGCCATTGTTTCGCCCACCGCCCTGGAGATTCCCAGAATGACCGCGGCAATTACCCCCGAATTGGCGTGGGGCAGCACTACCCGCCAGGCAGTCTGCATTTTACTTGCCCCCAGGGAAAGACTCGCCTCCCGTATCGAAAGGGGCGCCGCCCGCAGGGAAGTTTCTGCAATGGTGATTACCGTGGGCAGTATCATCAGCGCCAGTACGATTATTGCCGAAAGCAGGGTATTGCCCGAAGGCAGGTGAAAGGTATTTCTTACCAGGGGGACTATCACCATAAGGCCGAAAAAACCGTAAACCACCGAGGGAATTCCCGCCAGCAGCTCTATGCCGGCCCGGGCGAAAGACGCAAGTTTCGCCGGAAGGAATTCCGCCATAAAGACGGCGCATAACAGGGCAATGGGAACCCCCAGGAGTATTGCGCCGAAGCTCGCCAAAAGGGTCCCGGCTATCATGGGGAAAATGCCGAAGACTTTATCCCGGCTGGGACGCCAGTCAAGGCCGGTCAAAAATTTCGCCCCATTGTAGGGCGGTTCCGGGAGAATTATGTGCAGCTTCCGGTCTAACGCCGCTATGGTTCCCGGCCAGCTTAGGGTGTACACATAAGCTTCGGGGTAACTCAAGGTGCCGCCGTCATTGCGCAGCACGGTTAGTTTTTTTTCAGGATCTTTTTCCCTGGTGTTAAGGGCAATATCCAGCGCCGTCTCGCCCTCGCCGGAGGGGAAACGGACCGAAATGGAAGATGCGTTTTTTGGAATCTCAATAAAGGTTGCATGATTTTGATACAGAACGCCGTTCACCGTAAGCTCGTCAATACGCTGACTAACCAGGCGTATGCCGGCGGCCGTTGAAGTAAAGAAAGGCATGGAGCCCTGGACGAATACAAACAGCAGTATGGCCCCCAAAGCCAGTACGGAAAAGAGGGCCACAATGCTGAAAAGATGTTTGAAAAAAACATCGATATGCGTACGGTTCATGGACAAAAACCCATCTGCCTTATTTTACCGCTACCCAGCCGGTCTTTACGACAGCCTGTCCGGCGGGACTCAAAATCCACGTGAGGAAGGCGCTGCTTTCAGGATGCACATTGTTCCCGGAAAGCACGATAAAGGGCCGGGCGATCTTGTAGGAACCGTTCACCACATTGGCGTTGACCGCCGCCGTTCCGCCAACGGCGATTGCCTTGATAGTGTTATCCACCGAGCCCAGGGAAATGTACGCGATGGCGTCGGGGTTTTGGGCAACACCCGCTTTTATGGCGCCGGTACTGGTGGACTGGTTTGCCCCCGCAACCAGTTTGCCCTGGAAGCCCAGGAGTTCCTCAAAAGCGCCCCGGGTGCCCGAACCTTCTTCGCGGCTCACCACGGCGATTCTGCCTGACTTTTTGCCGCCGGAAACCTGACTCCAGTCGGTAATGGCGCCGGTATAGATGTTCCTGATCTGTTCAACGGTAAGATCGCCAACCGGATTGGCGCTGTTCACAATCACCGCGATACCGTCAATGGCGATAATCTCTTCCGTAAGCCCCTGGCCCTGCTCGGCGGGACTCAGCTCCCGGCTGGACATACCAATCTGGTAGAGCACGTTGGCGTTTTTGATCCCGTCACCGGAACCCGTACCGTTGATATTTATTTTGATGTTCGGCTTGGCCTTCTGATACTCTGCGGCAAGCAGTTCCATCAGGGGCGTTACCGATGTAGAGCCGCCCACCTCAATAGTGTACGGCGCCGCCGGGGGTGCCGCCGAGGGCGCGGCGCTCTGGGCGCCTGGATCTTTCGAGCCTCCGGCAAAAACCGAACCAAGGGCAAGGCCGCTCATTAAAACCGCTATCAATCGAATTTTCATAATACACTCCTCAAGTTTTGATAATTGAAAACTAGCCAGTTGATGTTAAGGCCGCATGAGTGAATTGTTAGAAATTGGTTAAAAGAATCCTGGACTCCGCAAACAATAGTACTCCAAACAGTAAAAAAGCAAAAACCTTAAAAAAACGTTACAAAATGTTACAAAACGTTAAATTCTGCTTGACAATGTTCTATGCAATCTACTATAATAGCCTTGCTTGCCCTGCCCCGCCAGGTATCGGCACTCGTAAAAAAGGGGGTTGTAAAATGAAAAAATCAGTGATTTTAGGGCTTTTGTTATGCTGCACATCTTTTTTGTATGCTCAGACCAGTTTGATGCTGGATGAAGCAATTCTTGATTCAGTGGACTTTTTTTCTTCAAGAGTACCCTCAGGTTCAACTGTCGCGGTGACAAACTTCGAGGCAGAAACAAAGAATCTTTCCGATTTTATTGTTCAGGAGCTTTTGGTGGCTTTAACCAATACCGGTAATGTAAGAGTTGTAGAACGAAGCCGTTTGGAAATGCTGGAAACAGAATTGAATTTTAATATGTCAGGTTCTGTAAGTGATGAAACAGCCCAGGGCATTGGCCGCATGACAGGCGCCCAGATTCTATTTTCAGGTTCCATAGTACCGTACCGCGACATGTACCGTATGCGGGTCCAGGCAATTACCGTAGAAACCGCTGAAATAATCGGCACCAGAACAATAAATATCCGCTATGATCAAACCTTGACCGGATTATTGGGAAGGATCAACCCCGCTGACCAATGGAAATATCAATGGCTCTATTTTGGAATAAGTGCCGGTTACAGTCTGACGGCTAGAGAACAAAAAGATTATATGAAAGTAGAAGATTATTATTTTGACGGAGATATACCCATTGGGTTTTCTGTTTATGTAATGGTTCAGCCTTTTGATTTTTTTGGAATATCTCTTGATGTGAGTTCAGATTTGTTTAGCGGCCCCAATCTTTTAGTAGAGCCGGTGCTAATAATGCGTTCTGTCTTATTTGAAGGAAATTTATTTTTCGGCGCCGGGCTAAATATGATTTACGCAAAGTTTGGGTTTAGCGGAGGTCTCCGGGGGGGTGTTCATATTGGTCCCGGTGTATTGTTTGCCGAAGTACGCGGTACCGGTGAGTTGTGGGATTATGATGGTTCTGATAACCGTGACTTTACAGGAGGGGACTACAGATACGGTACTGATGTGGAGATCACTATAAATTTTTCTTTAGGATATAAAATTGGCTTTATTCCCAGAAAAAAATAAAACTAAACAGTGGGCATGGCAAACGGCGTATAAAAAGATCATCTAAAACTGATGATGTTCATCGAGGGCGGAGGGAGCCGCAGCAGCGTTTCCAGTACCAGCCTCCCCCACTCGGCCTCCGATTTTGCCCCTATTTCCCCGTAAATTCCGCTGCTATCCCCTTCCTTATATTCCAAAATTTATTTATAATGGGTATGTAGACTTTCCGGGGATAAGGAGATTCATGATGAAAAAGTCCGGCGGTTTGAGCCTTCTCAAGGTTATTTTAGCCCTTTTCGCGGTTCTTCCGGCGGGGCTTTTTGCCCAGGTGGATCAGGATGAGCTCCGGCAGAATCAGGGGCCTGTCTACTTTATCAACTACGAGGGGCCCCACGACCGGATTGAAACCCTGGTCCAGATCCGTAACATCGGTTATTCGCTGGGGCAGACTGCCCGGGCCGGCCAGTCCACGGTGGGGGGAACAGACCGGTACTTTATCATCCACTCGGTCACGGACGGGGAGGATGGCAAGCTCAATGCGGATATTTTCGGCCTGGGGCCCGATGTGGGGGTCGATCATGTCCGAAACCTCAGGCTTATCATCCAGGGCTACCTTGAAGGGGCATACGGCTACAGCGCCCGGGATGCGGCCCTGCTGGCGGAATTTATCACGATTTACAATGCGGTATACCGGGGAAATTGGGATTATTTTAACACAAAGTACAAGACGGCGGTGGTGGGCAATTTGACCCGGGAAAAAGCGGGGGTTTCCGTCCGTTATGATGATTGGCCCGGGCAGACCCTGATGCTTATTCCGCTGGGGCCCGGAGGGGCCGGTTCCCTCAGCGCGGTAAACACCACGCAGTTGACGGAAGAAGCGGTTATCAACGAGCTGCGGAAGGAAGAAGACCTCGGCATCGATTCGCGCAAGGATATGGTGGACCTGAAGGAACGGGAATCGGAAGAGGCGGAACAGAAGGCCGCAGATCAGCGGGTTGCCATCGGCGAGGAAGAAAAGCTCATCAAAGAGGAACGGCAGGAGGCGGCCGCCGAACGGGAAGCCATAGCGCAGGAACGGGCAGAAGCCCAGGAGGACCCCGCCAAACAGGAAGAACTGGACAAGCGCGAGGAAGAAGTGGCCCGGAAAGAAGATGAGCTGGACCAGCGGGAAGAAGAGGTGGCGCAGCAGAAAGATGAAGCTCAAAAGACCGAAGAATTTGCCGAACAAAAGGCCGATGAAGCCCAAAGTGAGCGGGAGGATATTGCCAAAGATCAACAGGCCCTGATTGCCCAATCCGAAGAATCGCAGCAATCAACACAAGCGGGGAAGGAAACGGGGATTTTGTCCTCCGCCATGAGCGGCCCCTCCTCAGGCCTGGGCTGGCTTTTGGAGATAAACCCCGTTTCGGGGAATGAACTGAAACGGTCCCTTTTAAACACGGTCAATCCCCGGACCCTTACCCTTCTGGGAACCCGCCTTATGGCAGTGGCCGGGGAAAACCGGGGCAATGGAGCGATCCGGCTGGTGGAAATTTCACCGGATACTTTGGAGATGGTCCGCCAGGGAGATGACGACATTTCCCCCGAAAGCCTTATCTGGATCAACGGCGCGGACCTTTACGCCATAAACTCCTCTGCGGGGAGCCTTTACCTGGCCCGGTTCAACACGGATCTGGGCAGGGAAGCCCGGTCGTCGGTGCAGGTCCACCCCTATGCCACGGTGAATTTTCAGGAGGGCGTTCTTTTTACCCAGCGCACCGATGGTTCAACCCTTATATTGAACTCTAAAGATCTAACGGAAAAGAAAAATGATTAAAAGCGTTATCATCGGCCTGGGCGATATAGCCCCGGTACACCTGGCGGCTATTGCGTCTTATGGAGGGGCAGCTCTGGCGGCAGCCTGCGATACTGATCCCGCCCGGCAGAAAATTCTTCCGCCGGGAACGCCTTTTTTTACCGATTACCGGGCTATGCTGAATGAAGTCCGGCCCGACGTGGTTCATATAACCCTGCCCCATTACCTCCATTACCCCGTGGCAAAAGAGGCGGCGGAGGCGGGCTTTAATGTATTTGCCGAAAAACCCCTGGCCCTGAATTATGCCGATGGTCTTGAATATGCCAAACTGGAAGAAAAAACCGGCGTAAAGATCTGCATTTGCCTCCAGAACCGCCTGAACGCTACCAGTGAAAAGCTCCGCGAAATTCTTTTAAGCGATGCATACGGAAAAATCACCGGGGTGCGGGGGCTGGTGGCCTGGAAGCGGGCAAAACAATACTACGATGATAAACCCTGGCGGGCCCTCATGGCAAAAGCCGGGGGCGGCAACATGATCAACCAGGCCCTGCACACCCTGGACCTGATGCAGTATTTTGCCGGGGCAAAACCAAAACAACTGCGGGGCATTATCGGGCAACTTCTTGATTACGGCATCGAGGTGGAAGACACCGCCGCGGCTTTTATCGAATTTGAAAACGGTGTTACGGGGCTTTTTAACGGCTCCAACGCTAACGCCGCCGACGTGCCCGCCGAAATTGAAGTGATCTGCGAAAAGGCAACCTTCACCATCCGCTACCAGACTTTATACCGCCGGGATAGCGGGGGCGAAACCCGGTTGGCGGAAGATGCAGGCAGCGGGCCGGGCAAAGCGGTCTACGGCAACAGCCACGAAAAACTCATCGCCCGTTTTTACCAGGTTCTGGAAACCGGCTCCGGCGAATATATTCATCCCGCCGATGCGCTCCCGGTGACCTGGCTTATCGAAGCGATCCGGGAAAGCGGCCTCTCGGGAAAGACGGTGCGGTTTTAGTACACCGATCATCGGCCCCGGCTTTAAATTTTTACACCGGCCTTTCCGGCAAGGCTGCGAACCGAAGCGGCGGCCTCGTCGTAGAGTTCTTCTGTCGCCAGATGTTCCAACATTCCGGGGGTATCCGGCGGAAGTTTGTCAATAAGACGAAGCAGATTGATGTAATCAATGTTCCCTTTCCCGATAACCACTTCCTGGAAATTGACCGTAAACTCCGAGGGATTAAGCTGCAGATCTTTCAGATGGATTGAAACAATCGCATTGCCGAATATTTTAAATTCTTTTTGAAAGTATGCAACATTATCGTAAAGGAGCCGGGGGTTAGAAATGCTATTTGTTGGGTCCAGGTGAACCCCCGCCGCATCCCGGTCTACAGCGCGCATAAAACGCATATACCCCTCCGCCCCGTCAATAAACTGGCAGGGCATAATCTCAAAGGTCATTTTGGTTTTTTGGGGCTTAACTGCATCAATAACTTTACGCGCCGCCTCTACCGCAGCGTCAAAAAAATCCTGTGAATAGTGCAATTCGTGCGGCCCGTCCCAGTGTGTCTTGCACCATGACCCTACGATATTCACCGCGCAGCGGGCCCCCAACTCTTCGGCGGTTTGCAGACGGCGAACGGAATAGTCAAATGCCGCCTTTGCATCATCAGCGTTCGGGGAAAGAACGTTTTTCCAAATTCCCACTTCGGCAAGCACTATATCATTTTTGGCAAGGGCCGCTTTAAACACCCTGCACAAATCAGGATCAGTGTCGGCGTTAATCCAATCCGGGCAATAGGCCGCGCGGTAACCCTTGCGAAGGTGTTCCGCAACATAAGCCTCCGGATCTTTTTCGTGAATAAAAACATTGGCTCCTAAACGCATACTGTTTACAACCTCCCGCTTATTATTTAGCCCTACATCCCGTAAATATGAGTTAGGCCGTGGAGCAGTTCCAGGGCCTTTCCTTTACAGCCACCGCAGACGGTACCTATTTTGGTGGCCTGCTGGAGGTCTTCCCAAGTCCGGGCTCCCTGCTCAAAGGCGGCTTCAATATCCTTGTCGGTGATCGAAAGGCAGTGGCAGATCTCCGTGGCGGCTTCTTTCAAAGCTCCGGCGCGGCCGGTTTTGGCCAGGTAGTCGTCGATGGCCGAACGCAGGGCTTTGTCGCCCAGCACCGAGCAGTGGATTTTGTAATCCGGCAGTCCGCCGAGTTTTTCAACCAGGTCCTGGGGTTTGATCTGGTAGGCATCCTCTATGCGCATCCCCTTGATGGTTTCCGAAAGCATACTGGTGGAGGCGATGGCGCTGGCACAGCCGTAGGTTTTCCACCGCACATCGGTGATGACATCATCTTTGATTCGCAGGAGCATCAGCATCTGATCCCCGCATTTGATATTGCCCGTCTGCCCCCGGCCATCGGCGGGAAAACCGGACTCGTCGTCCAGCAGCACGTTCCGGGGATTGGTGAAATGATCCTTTACCGTATCGGAATAAAGCCAATCAGACATTTTTCTATACTCCTTTATAACGGCAGCTTTGCTGCCACGTCAAATCGGAAGTGGTACGAAGTACCACATACCTCCCTATGAAGTCAGCGTTGACATGGACCGGAGCCGGGCGATAATCGGCGGCAGGGTCTCTATAATATACTCTATATCATCGGCACTGGTACCCCAGCCCAGGCTGAAACGGATTGAACCGTGGGCCAGCTCCGGCCCCACACCTATGGCCATGAGCACATGGGAAGGATCGAGGCTCCCCGAGGCGCAGGCGGAACCGGTGGACGCCTCTATACCCATAATATCCATGGATAAAAGGATCGATTCACCCTCGGCGCCGGGGAAGGAAACGTTCAGGGTGTTGGGAAGCGTATCATGGGGATGACCGTTGACCTTTATATGGGGGATTTTTTCCAGCAGACCCTGACGGAGCCTGTCCCTTAAGGCCGAAGTTTTTTCCATATATTTGGGCAGATCCCGCAGGGCCAGCGCCGCGGCTTTGCCGAAACCCAGGATACCGATATTGTTGTAAGTCCCCGCCCGGAGCCCGTCTTCCTGATGGCCCCCGTGGATCAGGGGGAAAAGCGGCGCCCCGTGGCGGACATACAGGGCGCCTATGCCCTTGGGCCCGTAAATCTTATGGGCCGACATGGTAAGGTAATCCAGCCCCAGGGCGGCGGCATTCACGGGGACTTTTCCCACCGCCTGCACCGCATCGGTATGAATATACGCCCCGGCCTCTTTCGCCAGCCGGGCAATCTCTTTAATATCCTGCACGGTGCCTATCTCGTTGTTGGCCATCATCACGGAAACCAGAAGGGTTTTTTCGGAGAGGAGGCTTTTGTAAACATCCATGTTGATTTTGCCGTACTCATCCACCGGGAGAAAATGCACGGTGAAATCCAGCGATTTCAGGTACAGGCCGGAATTCAACACACAGGGGTGCTCGATGGAGGTGGTGATAATCTCGTTACGATTTTTATCCGCAGCGGGGCGGTTTGGATCGACGATGATGCGGCCCATGGTCTGGAAAACCGTGTTGTTTGATTCGGACCCCCCGGAGGTAAAGATGATGTCCGCCTGGGGCGCCCCCAAAAGTTCAGCCACCGCCTGCCGGGCTTCTTCCACCCGGGCGTGGGCCAAGCGCCCGGAGGCGTGCATACTGGAGGCGTTACCGAAAACCCCGAAATCTTCTACCATAGCGGCCTTTACCTCGTCCCGCAGGGGGGTGGTCGCATTATAATCAACATAAACCCGTCGTTCTGTCATAATACCTCCTCACTATTTATTATTACTATTTTAATCAAGTTTAGCAATAGCCCTCAAAAGACCTGTTCCAGCACATAAAAGACACTTTTATCGGTGCCGAAGATGATCCGTTTTCCGGCTATTACCGGGGCGGAAAGAACGGAGCCGTCGGTTTCCATGGACCAGAGAAATTTGCCGTCCCGGGCGGAAATACAGACCAGCGAGGGAGGGGTTTCATCATCACCCATGAGGCCGAAATACACCCGGCCCCCGGCAATGGTGGGGGCGGAAGCCACCGGTGTGTCAAAGGTCCGTTCCCAGCGGAGCAGGCCGGTTTTCGCGTCAAAGGCCCGGGCCGCCGTATCACCGCCGGTGAAGATCACCAGGTTTTTCCAGATCGTGGGAGCCATGAAGTCCAAGAGCTCCATGTTCCGCAGTGCATATTCCCAGGCCGCTTCTCCGTCATCACCCCAGCCTTCCCAGTATTCTTCACGGTGCTGATCCCAGACCAGCGCCCCGGTGCGGCGGTTAAAGGCGTAATAGCCCAGGGACATTCCATAAATGTCGGCGGTGCCAAAGTAGACCAGATCCCCCTGGACCGCGGGAAAGGAATACCAGTTGGCGGCGATTTCCTCGTAGGGCACGAACCAGAGAAATTCCCGTTTGTTGATGTCGTAAGGGCCGACGAGATGGACCTCGGGACCGGTGGCAAAGTACATCACGTCATCGGCCATGAGAAAGGTAAAGTTGATCCAGCCGGGATTATCAACACGGAATTCTTCTTTGCCCTCGGGGGTGAGAAAGTAGACGGCATCCGAATCGCCTACAAAAATGATGTGATCCTTGTACCGTTCCACCTGCGAATTGATCTGGCTGTAGGTGGGGAAGCTCCATATCTCCTCTCCGTTCCCCCGGGACAAGGCATAGAGCTTGCCGTCTTTGCTGCCGAAATACACCTGATTATCATCAACATAGGGGATCGAATTGATCTCGGCGCCGCTTTTGAACACCCACCGCATATAGCCGGATTCCACATCCAGCGCATAGAAATTGCCGTCCTCGGAACCGAAGTAGATGGTATCCCCGATAACCACCGGCGGATTAAGGGCGCTGATCTTCTCGCCATCGGGCTGAAGCTCTATCTTCCACCGTATCCCCAATGGCGGCGCTATGTTACTGGCGCTCACCCCCCGGCCCCCTTCGCCCCGGAACTGCACCCAGTCCGCCCTGCGGGTACAAGCGGAGAGAATGATAATGATTGCAAAAAGCAACATACGAAGGGTAGTTTTCATCATAAATACGCAAGCCCCCGTAGACTGAAGATTCGTATAAAGAAGCCGGGGATAGTCCGGCGGCGGGCGGCCTTGAGGATGTTACGGTATTCTTCTTTTAGCTGCCTGAAACATTCATCCGCTTCGGCATTGTTCGGGAAGGTCCGCCAGCGCAGTTCCGTGTAGAGGGCCGCAAAGGCCGTGTAAGGAGAAGCTCCGGCATCGGGAACCGGAAATAATTCGGCGTATTCGGCGGCGGTTTTGGAGGCGGGCTTTATCGGTTTGCCCTCCGCCGCAAGCCGGGAGAGGAGCAGGAGGTAGAGGGACCGGGCTCCCTGTCTGCCGCCCCGGCGGGCGCCGGTGGAGAGCCATAGTTCCCGGCCGTAACGGAGGGCGTAGGCGGCCAGCAAGGCAAAAAGCGCCAAAAAACCCAGGGCCCGGAGAACTGGCCGCCAGGGGAAGGAACGGACCTGGGAAAAGACCTTGTTTCCGCCATCCAAAAGGGGGATCACCACATCCCGCATATTACCGTCTCCGAAACCCAGGGGGGGGATGGCAAAGGAGGTGGCCTCAAAGTCGAGCCAGCCATAGTCGGGAAGGTAGAACTGCGCCCAGGCGTGGCTGTGGGCATCGGTAACAAGGTAGAGGTCCTCAAAGGGAAATTCCCGCAGAGCGGGAATTTTGCTCCGCAGTGCCGCAAGGCCCCGCAAATGGGCCTGTGTCTGGAGACTTTCCGCGGCAAGGTAGCCCGTTACCACCCGGGAGGGAATGCCCGCAAGCCGGCCCAGCAGCGCCAGGGTGTTGGAAAATTCAACGCAATCCCCATCTTTGGTGTTGAGGAGAAATTCTTTCAGGGCAGCGATGGAAGAATCATCATTATCGCTGACGTTGTATTGGTATTCGGAAAAGCCCATCAGTATGGCCAGCGCCGTTTCCATAGTTTCATTATCTACCGGAGCGCCTTTGCCCAGAATGGCATCCCGGCGGGCCCGCCATTTTTCCCGGACACCTTCAAGATGGGTGTTGAAAATCTCCCGGTCGGCCTCGTCCAGCGGAAGCTCCAAATAAGAGGCAAGGCTGCTTTTTTCCAGACCGCTTAATGACCGGCCCGGCTCGAAAACCAGCTCCAGCGGATCCTCCAGGTGCATATTGGAAAGGGTCCGGTGTATATACCGGAGCGGCCCGGTATCTTCGCTTAACACCGTGGGCTCTATGGCATAAGGCCTGAAGGGCAGATAGTTTGATGATAAGGTTGAAAGGGAAAAAACTTCCCGGCGGCCTCTGCCCCGGTCATAAAGCCGCTCGCTATCGAACCAGGTGACAAAAAAACGCTGGAAGGGCAAACGGTTCAGCGGCTCCTCCGGGCTGGGAAGAAAACCCTCCACCGGATCGAGGAGGCCCCGGTAGGAATTGCCCATGTAGAGGGGCTCCTCTTTCGAGGCCACCACCATCACCGTGTACTGCTGGCGTTCCCCACCCTCCCCTTTTCCGTTCTTCCCCCTGGTCCCTCTTTGTCTACCGCCGTTACCGGGCCATTCGTGTTCGGAAAGGCCCCGCAAACCCGGCTCCTGGCCGCCTTCCTCACCGGGCACGGTCCTCCGGCCTTTCCGCCGGCCGCCGCCGTCCTCGGGGATGCCCCAATCGTTGTCGGAGGGCTTGCTCTTCCGCTCCTGCCGGTCGGGAAGAAGATTGGCGATCACCGAATTGCGGACAAAATCGGCGGGAAGGATAAAGATCACCGCAGCCAGGGCCGCCGAGGCCGCCAGCGCAAAGATCAGCGCCTCCCCCCCGACACCGCCCCGGCTCCGGGGGAAAAGGCAGAAGTAGATCACCACGCTATGGAACAAAAAAACCACGGCGGTCCAGACCAGAATAAACTGGGTCAGGCCCAAACTCGCCCCGGCGGCGTCTTCACCGGACCGGGAAAAACCAAGCAGCCGGAGACATATCCACGCCAAAAGGAAGGGTTCCGCCGCCGAAAGCTTAGCCCAGCGGGGATGATGAAAGAGAAAAAAAGTCAGGATAAAACTGATAAGCCCCGCCAAAAAGGGCGGGAACGCATTGGGGCCGAATCCTCCGGTCCATACGGAAAGCAGGACCAGCGGTGCAAGGGCAAGAATAAATTTATTGCGGATCCTGCCGCCGAACGCGGGAAGGAAGGCGATGAACGCTTCCAGCGGTATGATGATAAACCACTGAACCAGACCTATACGATCATAGGAAACGGAAATCCCCGGATGAAGCAGGGGAAGAACCGCCACACTGAGGTAGAAAAAGAGCCGCAGTACAAAAAGAAAAAATGAACCAAGTTCAAAACCCAAAGGCTTTTTCATAAGCGCAGCCCCGCATACTCTATCTCGGCCCTGTTACCGGCTATGTTCCTGCTTTTCCGTTGGCCGGGGAAAACCCATCGCGACAAAGGGATACAGCCCTTAGCGGGGAAATCCTTCAAATGGAGAAAATCCGTATCACCGGCGTTTTTCCCCTGCGGGCCGTCCAGAACCAGAAAGAGAGAAAAGGGCTGTTGCCGGGACAAAAGGAAGGCGGAAAGCCCCGCATCGCAGGCGGTGGAAAAGAGGTAGAGATCTCCACCGGACCCGCCAGCCCCAACAACATCCTCAGTGCGGGGCGGGGAAAAGGGCAGACCCGCAAGCTCATCAAGAAATTTCTCCGCTTCATCCTGATCCCGTATCTCACGGCTATCCTGGGCAGTATGGACCAAAAAAATATACGAGGCCTCTGTCTCCTTGACATCCCGTAAAAACTGGGCAAGCCGGGCCTTGGCACGGTCCAAAAGCCAGAGATCCCCCAGCGACGGCAGGGCCTTGCCTGCGGGGCCGAAATTGCGGAAATACACCTCGATGCGGCGGACTTTTTCCTGATTATCCGGTGAAATCCGGGTGATAAGGGTGTCTATCCTCTCGGAACTCTTCCAGTTGATGTCCCGGAAACGGTCGCCGGGGGCATATTCCCGCATATAGTACCGTTCTTCATCACTGGAAGTCCTCTGCCGCCGGTCTTCCGCCCCCGAATGGGCCTTTATATAGTATCTTTTCCTGGCCGAAGGGGCGCTCCGTATGTTAAGCGTCCACTTTTGCGGGACGCCGCAATGGAAGGAAAAAAGGCCGAAGATGTCCCTGAGCCGGGAAGAAGCCTCACCATTGAAAATCCCCCCCAGGGGGAAACCTATCCTTAAGTGTGCCGTATCACTCCCCCGGGAGACGGAAGTTTCCGCCAAAAAAGGGCAGCCCTCAAAACACCCGCCGGGATAAAACCGGCCGCGGACCTTGAAATGGAGACGGAAAAACCACGGTACAGAAGGAGAAAAACCCGTCACCAGGGTATCTTCCTCAGTTCCCGCCGCAAAAGGCAGGGGGGATTTCCAGCCCGGCTCCAAAGACGCCAGTTTCCGGGCAGCCCAGGCCCCCACCGCACCGAGGATGAGCGAAAGAATCAAGGCCCCCGAAGAAAGAACGATTTCGTAGGCGTTACGGGCAGAAAGGGAACGGATCAATACCACCAGGGCCAGGACAATGAAGGCAAAACCCGGAGGCGTCAGGGCAATCTGAAAACGGCGGCGGGGCATCAGACGCTTTCCCGCCTCTTAGGTTCCACCGGCACCGTATTGAGGATCTCCTCCAAGGGCGCTTCCGGCGGTATGGAGGGGTCGCGGGTTACGATGCGGTGAGCCATGGCGGAAACAAAGGTCTCCTTCACAAAATCGAGGGGCACATAATCCAGCCCCCGGCACAGGGCCAGGGAACGGACCAGCCGGGAGATTCGCACCCCCGCCCGGGGACTCGCCGGACTTTCTATATCCGGATGGGAACGGGTCGCCCGGACACAATCTACAATGTAAAAACTCACCTCATCATGCATCTGTACCGTATCTACCATCTTTTTCCAGCGGATAAGATCGCTACTGTCGATGACGCTTTGAAAACTGTCCCAGGCGTCCATACGGCCGTGCCGGGCCATAATCGCCCGCTCCTCCTCCGCCGAGGGATAGCCCAGGGAGAGGCGTATCATAAACCGGTCAAGCTGAGGCGCCGGCAACGGAAACAGATGCACCCCCCGCAGGTTCATGGTGGCGATGATAAAAAAGGGATCGCTTAAACGGTAATGCTTTCCCTCGATGGTAACGCTCTGCTCTTCCATCACCTGAAGGAAAGACCCTTGAGTTTTTGGTGTCAGGAGGTTGATCTCATCGCAGAGGACAAAGTGGGCGAACACCGGCCCCTTATTGAAGACAAGCTCTCCCGAATGGCCGATAAAACGGTTATATCCCAGAATATCCTGGGGCAAAAGGTCCACCGTACACTGGATGCGGTTAAAGCCCTCCATGGTAACCCCGGAGGCATCAAGGTCCTCCGGCCGCCACCGGATAGACTGGGCCAAAGCCCGGGCCAGCGAGGTTTTCCCCACCCCGTGGGAATCCGCCAGGATGACGTGCCCCCCGGCGATCTGGGCGGCGATGATATATTCCAGCTTTTGGGTATCCACGGAGATGAGCCGCTTGATGTTCTGTATCAAGAGCTCTATTGATGGTTTGATCGAGGAGTCCATGACTTATCTTATGCCGAAAGCCTCTCCCTGCGCAACAGGAAACTATACCTTAAACCGTCCCACTTCGCGGGTAAGCACGTCAATGCTTTCCTTGTTTTTCCCGCTTATCTCCTGAACTGCGGATATGGCGGAATTTATATGATTCATACCGGAGGCGATTCCGTTCATGCCGCTCATCATATCGGCGGTTAAGGTTTCCAGGGTCTTTCCCTCGGCCCCGATTTTTTCGCTGCCTGCAAGCATTTCCCCGGAACGGTTCTTTACCTGTTCGGTAATTTCCTTAAGGCTGCCGGTCCGTTCCAGAACTTCACGGTTTCCCGCACCCTGTTCTTCCATGGCGTTGCGGATATTCACTTCCTGGACGGAAACGGTTTTTACCGCCATATCAATGTTTTCAAAGTGGCCCTGCACGGCGTTGGTGGATTTGTTGATGTTGTCCAGGGAATCTTTCATCTTTTTGAGCGAGGCGGATACGGTATGCGCCTGTTCGGCGGAAGACTCGGCGAGTTTTCTGATTTCGTCGGCCACCACGGCAAAGCCCTTGCCCGACTCTCCGGCATGGGCCGCTTCAATAGCGGCGTTCATCGAAAGGAGATTCGTCTGGCTGGCTATAGCCTGGATCACCCCGTTGATCTCCAGGAGCCCCTCGGATTCCCTGGCAACTTCCGTCACCGCGTTGGAAACTTCACCCAGACTTACGCGGCCCTTTTCCGCCGCCGCCGCGAGGTTTTTAACATTCTCCTCGTTCTGCATTAATGTTTTGGTTACCGAGGCGATGTTAGCGGTCATTTCTTCAATCGCCGCAGAAGCGCCGGAAATACTGCCCGCCTGTTTCTCGATAATCTCATTCAGGGCGCTTATGCTGGAAATGATCCCATTGATGGTATCCCTGGTTCCGGCAACGCTCCGCTCCTGGGTCTCGACCTTGGTTTTCATTTCCTGGGCGTTGGCGCTGATTTCCCGAATCGCCTGAGCGGATTCGTTCATCATGCCGGAAAGATCCGAGCCCACGCCGGAAAGCGTGCCCGCCTCTTCCTGAATGGCGCCGATAAGCACTTTGAGGCTGCCGGTGAGTTGGTTGAAATTCGATGAAAGGTTATCCGCCTCCCGCGTGGTATAGGCCGGGGATGCGTGGGTAAAATCGCCGGAAGAAATAAGGGTGAAAGATTCGCCGAGCCTTTTAAATGACCGGGAAAGGATGGCCCCAAAACGGAGAGAAACAAGAATCGCCGCCAGAGCCGCCGCCAATGCCGCGATGATGATCTCGAGCACAACGCTCCTGAAGTTCCCCTCCAGTTCATCGGTTGAACCGGTGGAAACCAGAAACCAGTCGGTTCCCGCAAGGGGGGCGGAGATGATATACCGGTTCCCGATTATATCCGTGGAAACATCCTGTGACAGGATGCGTTCCTTTTGTACCAGCGTGCCGGTTTCGCTTTCAAAGAAATTTTCATTAAGGACCAGCTCCGGATCGGTATGCACCAGAAAGAGTCCGTCCTGGTCAATCAGGAAAGTGCTGCCGTCGGTGGTGATTTTGCGCCGGGTAATGATGTCGTTCAGCACGTCCAGGAACACATCGGTGCAGATTACCCCCGAAGGGTTTCTTCCGTCGATGCTGGAAGTGCTTACCATGGAAACGCAGAGCTTCTGCGAGCGGGTATCAAGGTAGGGCGCGGTAAACACCGTTTTGCCGCCGCCGGCCACCGCGGTTCTGAACCAGCCCCGTTTGGTCTGATCGTAATCAGCCGCGGGCTCGAAATCAGTGGCATAGAGTATATAGCCCCCTTCTTCCAGCCGGGAAACAGTAGTGGCGTAGAGCAGCTGGGGGATCTTGCTGTCCGTGGCCATGGCCTTTTCAAGTACCTCTTTGCGCCTTTCCACAGGCAGGGATTCAATGATCGCTGCGATGGTGGTGGTGATGTCCACCGGGGAGGAAAGAGTGTTCCTGATGTCCTCACCCAGATATTGCATGGTGATCTGCGCGGTATTGCGCAGGTTTTCATCGACTGTATTGGCGATGTTTTTAAGGGTGATAATTGAAATTACCGCCGAAACAGCAAGTACCAGGGTAAGACATAACACAATAACCTGGAACGACAAAGGAATCGTTAAGCGTTTTTTCATAATATCCATTATATAGGCTTAGTATAGAAAGGTCAAGGATTCGTATTGGCAGAAGGCCCATAGCGCCTGATACCAATTTAAGATATACTGATTTTCTTATGGTGCCAGATAATGCCCTTGAAGGGATGATCCTCTCGGCCTCGGGCTGGCGGGGAATTTTTGCCCGGGACGGCGGTGAAGAAAGCCGGGACCCCGAAATAGACGACAATCACCGCTTGATTGCCGCCGCCGCCGCTAAAGTTTTTGCGGATTACGTTAAGAAAACCACCGGTGCGGATAAGCCGGTTGTCATCGTGGGCAGCGACACAAGGCCCACGGGCAGGGCCATCGCCGATGCGGTGATCCGGGCCCTTTTAAGCGAGGGCTGCGGGGTGCTTTACTCAGGTGTTACCGCCGCCCCGGAGATTATGGCCTACGCCCGGTCTGCCGGTGCTGCGGGAAAAGCGGCGGGTTTTGTGTATATCTCCGCCAGCCACAATCCCATCGGCCATAACGGGTTGAAGTTCGGCCTCACCGACGGCGGGGTTTTGCCGGCCAGTGTTACCGCCATCCTTATCGACGAATTCCGCCGTTTCATGGCCGAAGCCCTGTTGAATGATCATCATACTGATAATCCGGCGCTGAATGTCGTGTACGCCGCCATGGCGGAAACAAAAAAAGAAGCCCTGCGGCTATATCTGGACTTTACCGCCGAAGTTGTTTCAGGCGGCGGGGCGGCGGGGGGGCAGGATCTGCTGGATAGTCTCCGAAAGGGCCTTTCCCAACGGCCTTTGGGAATTGCCGCAGACCTGAACGGTTCCGCCCGGACATTGTCCATCGATAAAGAATTCCTGGAAACGCTGGGGGCGAAACTTCATATCATCAACGGAAGGCCGGGGGAAATTGTTCACCGGATCGTGCCCGAAGGTGAATCCCTGGAGCCGTGCCGGCTGTTTTTGGAAAATATCCATAAAGATGATCCATCGGTGGTTCTGGGTTATGTGCCCGACTGCGACGGCGACCGGGGCAATTTGGTGATCTGGGATGACGAGACCGGGGCGGCCCGGATTCTGGAGGCCCAGGAAGTTTTTGCCCTGGCCTGTGTGGCGGAATTGGCCTCCCTGGTTTGGACCGGGGAAATTTCCTACGACAACAAAGGGAATGCCCTTTCCAAAGCGGCGCTGGCGGTGAACGGCCCCACGTCCATGCGGATAGAACAGATCGCCCGAGCCTTTGACGTTTCCCTTTTCCGGGCCGAAGTGGGGGAAGCCAATGTGGTGGCCCTGGCCCGCAGGCTTCGGGAACAGGGCTTCATCGTGCGGATCCTGGGGGAAGGTTCTGCCGGGGGCACTATCACCCATCCTTCGGCGGTGCGGGATCCCATCGACACGGTGTGCGCCGTCATCAAACTGCTTTCTATCCGCAGCGCCGAAGGCAAACCGGGGCTTTTTGAACTCTGGTGCGATCTGGCGGGGGAAGCGGAAACCTATCACGAAGATTTTACCCTTAACGATGTCATCGCCTCCCTCCCCGCCTTTGTTACCACCGGCACTTACAGCCCCGAGGCGGTGTTGAAAGTAGCCGCAAAAGATCACCCCCTTTTGAAGAACCGGTATCAGGAAATATTTTTGCGGGAATGGGAATTAAGGAAAGACGAACTCCGTTCACGGTACGGCATCACTTCATGGGAAGTGACGGCCTATGTGGGCATAGAAGAAAAGCGGGGGATAGCCCGTTTCGGCGAGGCCGGAAAAGGGGGCCTTAAAATTATTTTTTCCAACCATGAGGGCCGCAACATTGCCTGCATCTGGATGCGGGGTTCCGCCACGGAGCCGGTGTTCCGGATCATGGCCGAGGCGGAAGGTTCTGATAAACGGCTGGAAAGGGATCTGATAGAATGGCAGCGCCGCATGGTGACTGAAGCGGACAACGCACTGAGAGGAGCATAACATGGGAATTCGGGGAGAGCTATTTTCGACAAAGGTGTTACTGCCAAACAGGACATACTTTTTTAATGTGAAGGAAAACCGGCTGGGGGACCTCTACCTCAACATCGTGGAGAGCAAGAACAAGGATGCAGGCGGCTTTGACCGTCAATCGGTGATCCTCTTTGCGGATGACCTTACAGAATTCCTCAAGGGCTTTGACGAATCACTGCGGGTGCTGGAAAAAGCAGAGCGGGAAAAGAAAAAAACCGCCGGTCGTGGTTACAACGCCGGGGGCAAGAGCCGTGATCGTGAAGACGACAGGCATAGCGCTGATAGCAGCAGCCATAACGCTGATAACGGTAGGTATAACGCCGGAAGCGGTAACTATAACGCCGGAAGCGGCAGCCGTTACATCCCTTCCCGGGACGGCGCGGATGAAACGCCCCCGGCGGGTAAGCGAAAAACCTACATCAGAAAAAGCCGCACGGATAACGACCGCCCGGCAGGAAATCGTCCGGCGAGAAGCCGCCCGGGTGAAAGCCGTCCGACAGGAGGTCGTCCAACCGGAGGCCGGCCCACCACAGGTGATTTTTCCAAGCCCCGGAAAGGCCGGTCGGTCAAAGTGGTCACTTCAAAAAAACCGGGGAAAAAAGACGACCGGGATTATTAATACCTAAAGCTCATCCGCTGAATCGGCGAGGGGCCGTGAAGGGCCAGCAATTCCCGGTGGGCTTTGGTGGGATAGCCCTTGTGCTTTTCGTAGCCGTATTCGGGGTATAGCCGGGAATAGCGGACCATCATACGGTCCCGGGCGGTCTTGGCGAGGATCGAGGCGGCCATGACCTCGGGGATCAGGCTGTCGGCTTTGGGCAGGCTCCGGCGGGAAACCGGAATATCCGGCGTAAAGGTGCCGTCAACCACGGCCTCGATATTTGCAGTGTCAAAGTCTATAGATACGAGCATATCCTCAAAGGCCCGTTTCATGGCCAAAAGACTGGCCTGTAAAATATTGATGTCATCGATCTCCGCCGCAGAGGCCCAGCCTATGCCCCAGGCAAGAGCCTTATCAATAATGACCATGCGGGCGGCTTCCCTTTTGGCGGGGCTTAATTTTTTTGAATCCCCCAAAATTTCCACGGGGAAAGCGGCGGGCAAAATAACTGCGGCGGCGCAGACCGGGCCCGCCAAAGGCCCCCTCCCCGCTTCGTCAATGCCGCAGACCATGCGGATCCTGACCGGGGATCTCCGACAGGGCCTCCCGCAGATCCGGGTCCTGGGCATAGTAATATTTTTCCAGTTCCTCCGTCGAAAGACCCACCAGCTCGTGGCTCATGTAATGAATCCACACTTCCTCGTCGTGGATAGAAAGCTCATGTTTGCGGCACCAGTAATCGGGCTGAACCGGAAACTGAACCGGCTTGTCGTGAAAATATTTATAGTCGTGGACCGCCACTTTCAGGTCCTGCCGGGGAATACCTTTTTCGAGGATTATTTCCGCCAGATGATTTATCGTTATGCCGGAATCGAAAATATCATCCACCAAAAGAACCTTGTCGCCTATCCGCAGATGCTCCGGCGCATAGGTCCAGCCTTCCACGGAAATTTTTTCCGATTTGCTCACGCCGGTGTAAGACCGGGCCACCACCGCCGCATAGTACACCGGACGGCCTTCGCGGCGGATAATCTTGAAATACTCGCTGATCACATTGCCCAAATAGGCCCCGCCCCGGAGAGACACGTAGATCACATCGGGGACAAAACCTTCCTGATAGATCCGGCGGGCCAGCTTCAGGGCGTTGTTGCGAACCACATCGTAGGGGAGAAATTCTTTCTTCATGGTTCAATTGTACCGGGACTGCGGGACAAGTTTCTAGCGGGTGCTTTCGTGGGTTTTAAAAAGCCAAAGATGCTGCCGCAGAAGCCCCCCACGATATGGGCGAATTCGGAAATGTTATTTGTGTTAAAAGAATTAAAAAGTTCCCGCCCCAGGTAAAGGATCAATACCAGAATAAAGGTCAGGGGAATTTCGCCTTCCTTGAAATTGGTAAAAGACGAGAGGAGTATCATCATAAAAACAACCCCGGAGGCCCCCCGGAGGGCGGTGGAAAAAAAGAGCACGTTCAAAACCCCGGTGACCAGAGCCGTCAGGGTGATCATCAACAGGAGGGGGGAAGAACCGTAGTTTTCTTCGAGAATCGGGCCGATAAGGAGTATCAGGGCAAAGTTGGAAAGAAGATGGCTCCAGTCCGAATGGCCCATGGCGTGGGTAAAAAGGGTGATCCAGCTATGGGCGCTGGAGAAGGAAAAACTGCCTTTGGGGGGAACGGTAAACCAGACATCGGTAAGGCCTTTCAATAAAGTTTCAGAAAGGATCAGCACAGCGGCGCTGATAAACGTAAAAGTAAGCGTCACGGGGGCGTTGTATTTTATACGCATATCACTTGTCCTTTAGATCAATTTGCACCGGACAATGATCCGAGCCGGAAACCTCGGGCCGGATCACCGAAGACTTTACCCGGTCCATAAACTCCGGATCTACACAATGATAGTCGAGCCGCCATCCCACATTCCGCTCCCGGGCGCCGGCCCGGTAAGACCACCAACTGTACTGATCCCGCAAACCGGGGTGAAAATGCCGGAAGGTATCCACAAAGCCCGCCTGGGTAAATTGGTCCATCCAGGCCCGTTCCTCCGGCAGATAACCGGCGTTCTCCTCGTTCTCCTTCGGCCTGGCTAAGTCGATGGAAGTGTGGGCGATATTGTAATCCCCGCAGAGGATAAAGTGACGGCCCGCTTTCTGCAGTTTTTTGCAGCGCTTCATAATGGCGTCGCAGAAGGCCAGTTTGTAGGGCAGCCGGGCGCCCGCATCCTGGGAGTTGGGAAAATAGGCGCAGATAACCGTAAAATCGTCGAATTCCGCCTGAAGAACCCGGCCTTCATCATCAAATTCAGCGATACCCAGGGGTTTTACTTCACGGGGCTCAACTTTGCTGTAAATCGCCGTGCCGGAATATCCCTTTTTTTTGGCGCTGGCCCAGTAGGAAAAATAGGGCTTCCCCTTTTTGTCAACGGGAGTGATAAGGTCCGGCGAGAGCTGCGCCGGTTCGGCCTTGGTCTCCTGAAGGCAAATAATATCCGCCGATTCTTCCGCAATCCATGAAACAAAACCCCGCTTTTCTATGGCCCGGATACCGTTCACATTGAAAGAAAGGATACGCATGATTATACCGGCTCCTACCGGTGGGGGAAAAGGGAAAAACCCGGATCGAGGTTATCGGGAAACATCAGGATTTCCCCCCGGGGCACCCGCCAGCTTAAAATCCTTTGGACAGGATTATCAACCGACACCGGTTCGCCGTACTCCCGCCGCAGTATTGCCAGCATTTGGTTCATGGTGTAATTTTCATCGTCAACCGTAAAATAAACGGCGTCCAGTTTTCCGCCATGAAATCCGTAAGTACAGATAAAATTTATTTGCCATATTTTTTTCGCGTATGAAATGGTATCGAACGCGCCATCCTCGCTGTCGGGCTCTCTCCCTTCGGAAGAGATGACCTGGAGTTTGGTCCAATACCATTGGGCAGTGACAAAATTCTGGGCGGCGGCGGTAAAAAATGGCGCTGCCAGCAAGGCAGCAAACAAAACAAAACGGCGCATGATTGATACTACCACTTATCAGGAAAAATGTCGAGGCTGGGGATGAGGTAACAGGCATTCATGGATTGCCGCTTCCGTCCCTTTTGGGGTATGATCTTCCCATGAGCCCGGCATTTTTCCCCGATGGGGATACTGCGACCATTACCCGGAAAAAGGAAAAACTCAAGGAGCCGGAGGATTACCGGGTGATTCTCCTGAACGACGATTATACAACCAAGGATTTTGTGGTGGAGATTCTGATGGCCGTTTTTCACAAAAACGAGGCTGATGCCACCCGGATCATGCTGGATATCCACCGCAAGGGCAAGGGGACCGCGGGGGTCTATTCCTGGGATATAGCCCAGACCAAGGCCTGGCAGGTCCATGAAATGGCCAAAGAAGAGGAATTTCCCCTCCGGTGTCTGGTAGAGCCGGCGTGATATAAGGAGAAGATATGAACATTTCAGGTCATGTGCAGGCTATTATCAACGCCGCCTATAACGAAGCCAGGGTGCGGAACCACGAATACCTGACTCCCGAACATATTTTGTATGCGGCCCTGGCCTTTGACGAGGTTCAGGGGGTTTTGGCGGCCTGCGGGGCCAATGTGGACCATTTGCGCCATGGCATGGAGACGTATTTTGAGCAAAAAGTGCCGGTAATCATCCATCAGGAGCCGATTCAGACCGTTCATTTCCAGAGCGTCATCGAACGGGCGGTGCTTCAGAGCCGGAGCGCCCAGAAGGAAACCATCGATGTGGCGGATCTTCTGGTCTCCCTTTATGACGAGGAGCAAAATTACTGCGCCTACTATTTGCGGAAGGTGGGGATCCGGCGGCTGGAACTGCTCAACATCCTGGCCCACGGCTACGATTCCGAAGGGGAAATAATTAATTTCGGCGGCAAATATGAGCGTCCCTTTGCGGGGGAGGAGCCCAAGTACGAGGCCGGGGAATATGCAGGGGAAGGCCCTCCGAAGACAAAGGCCGCCAAAAAAAGCGCCCTGGAACGCTTTGCCACGGAGCTTACCGCCCTGGCCCGGGAGGGCAAACTGGAGCCGGTGATTGGCCGGGAAGCGGAACTGGACCGGACGGTGCAGGTCCTCTGCCGCCGCCTGAAAAACAACCCCGTCCATGTGGGCGATTCCGGGGTGGGGAAAACCGCCATTACCGAAGGGCTGGCCCAGCGTATTGTCGCGGGAAGCGTCCCCCCTATGCTCAAGGGCTTTTCGATTTTTTCACTGGACATGGGGGCGCTGGTGGCGGGCACCAAATACCGCGGGGATTTTGAAGAACGGATCAAACGGGTGGTGGAAGAAATTCTGAAAAAAGAAAAGGCCATTCTTTTTATCGACGAAATTCATACCCTGGTGGGGGCCGGTTCCGTTTCGGGGAGCGCCCTTGACGCTTCCAATTTATTGAAACCGGCCTTGGGATCCGGAAAGCTCCGCTGCATAGGTTCCACGACCCACGAAGAATACGGAAAATATTTTGAAAAGGACAGGGCCCTTTCCCGGCGTTTCCAGAAGATCGACATAAATGAACCCAGCGAAACTGATGCCATACAGATCCTCATGGGGTTGAAATCAAAATACGAGGATCATCATCAGGTGCATTACAGTGATGATGCAGTGGAAGGGGCGGTGCAGCTTTCGGCCCAGTTCATTACCGAACGCAGGCTGCCGGACAAAGCCATCGATGTGATTGACGAAGCCGGAGCCTTTGCCCGGATCGAGGCTTTCAAAAAAATAAATACCACCGATGGTGAGGACAGCAATGCCGACCTTACCTCACAAGAGGCATCCACGGAGATAATCGAAATAGGTCTTCCGTTAATTGAAACGGTGATCTCCCGGATTGCCCGGATTCCTGAACGCTCCGTGGGCGAAAGTGAAAAAGACAAACTCCGTTTCCTGGAGGATAAACTTAAAAGGCGGATCTTCGGTCAGGATGAAGCGGTTCTGGCGGTGGTCAAGGCGGTTAAACGTTCACGGGCCGGTTTCCGTGCGGCGGATAAACCGGTGGCCAACTTTCTTTTTGCCGGTCCCACGGGGGTGGGGAAAACCGAACTGGCCCGGAGTCTGGCGGATATTCTGGGCGTAACTCTCCACCGTTTTGACATGAGCGAGTATCAGGAAAAACACACGGTGTCCCGGCTTATCGGTTCGCCCCCCGGTTATGTGGGTTACGAGGAAGGCGGCCTTTTGACCGATGCTATCCGCAAGCAGCCCCACAGTGTGGTCCTTCTCGACGAAATTGAAAAAGCCCACAGTGATATTTACAATATCCTTTTGCAGATCATGGACTACGCCACGCTGACCGACAACTCAGGCCGCAAGGCGGATTTCAGAAATGTTATTTTGATTATGACCAGCAACGCCGGCGCCCGCGACATAGGTAAAAGCCTTATCGGATTTGGAGAGCGGAGCATTGACGATACGGCGGTGGAAAGCGCGGTGGAAAAAATCTTTACGCCGGAATTCCGTAACCGGCTGGATGCGGTGGTCCGTTTCGGCCATCTAACAAAGGTGATTATGGCATCTATAGTCCGCAAGGAGCTGGATATTTTTAAGGATCAGCTTGCGGGAAAAAATGTCAGCCTGGAGGTCAGCGCTGCCTGTATCGAACAGCTTGTCGAAGTTGGTTACAGCAAAGAATTCGGCGCCCGTAATGTGGGCCGCATTATCGAAGATAAAATAAAATCGTTTTTTGTGGACGAAGTTCTTTTCGGCACCTTGAGCGAAGGGGGCGGAGCGCGGATGGATTTTAAGGACGGAGAGTACCGCCTTGAAACCGGATTGCCCCCGGAAGAAAAAAAGAAGGAAAAGGCCGAAGCGGCGGGGGCGGCTATCACTTAAATGAAAAGGAAAACGCAGAGCGGGCCGGACCCTGATTTTCCCTACCTGGGCGTTGATATGCGTTTTTCCTTTCCCCCTCCCCGCCAGTCGCCGGGAAACATTGTCGCCGTGGGGGGCAACCTTTCTCCGGGGATGCTCCTTTCCGCCTACGAACAGGGAATTTTTCCCTGGTACAACCGGGAGGATCCCCTGCTCTGGCAGTCCCCGGATCCCCGCTTTATTATTTTTCCGGAAAAGCTCCACGTTTCTTCCTCGATGAAAAAAGTTTTCAGGAAAAATGAATTTGACTTTGCCCTGGATAAAAATTTTGAAGGGGTGATCCGCTCATGCGCCGAAGCCCTCAGGCCAGGACAAGGGGGAACATGGATCACAAAAGACATCATTGACGCTTACACGGAGCTTCACCGCCTGGGTTTCGCCCATTCTGCGGAAAGCTATTTTGAAGGGTGTCTGGCGGGGGGCTGTTACGGCATCCGGCTCGGCGGAATTTTTTTCGGGGAATCGATGTTTGCAAAAAAATCCAATGCATCCAAGGCCGCTTTTTTGCATCTGGCCCGGTTTCTTTTTGACGACGGTGTTATGTTTATCGACTGCCAGGTGCACACGGATCATCTGGAAAGTCTGGGAGGTGAAGTTATGGCACGGGAAGATTTTCTGGATCTGCTCCACAGGACCTTGGGAAACCGGCCGCCCCAGGGGGTAGCACGGGACAAAGACGACCGGCGGGGAAACTGGAGCATATTATGAGTGTAATCAAACCCACCGATCGCTACGGCTATGATTTTATCGCCGGAAACTTTATCCCCCCCGGTGAGGATGAATTTTATATCAGGAACCGCCAACTGGAAGAGCTTTACAGCGATGTGGGAGGCGGGGGCAAACGGCTGGAAACGTACCGGCGGATCGGCGCCGAAGAAATCCGCGTGCTGGAATCACAAGGAAACCGGTGCGAAGGATGGGATGATATTTGGGTCCGCGATCCTTTTGATCCCCGCCTGATCCGAAACTGCTTTTTTGCGGGAAAAGTCCGCCTGGGCCGCATGGAAAAAAATCTGGTTAATTTCCACGACTATGCCCTTCCCGTGGGCTTGAGTGAAAGCCGGATCATTTCCTGCGACATAGGTGATAATCCGGCCATTTACGACTGTCATTATATTTCACACTACATCATCGGCGATGCGGCAATCCTCAGCTCCATCAACGAAATGGACACCACCAACCATGCAAAATTCGGCGAAGGTATTGTTAAAGAAGGTGAAGACGAAGATGTGCGGGTCTGGCTCGATCCGCTGAACGAAACCGGCGGCCGGGGCATTCTGCCTTTTTACGATCTTATCTGTGCCGATGCATACCTCTGGACCGTGTACCGGGACGACCGGAAACTCATGGAAGCCTTCCGGCACATTACCCAGCAATCGGCGGATGAAAAGCGGGGGTACTACAGCGTCATAGGCCATGGAGCGGTGATCAAACACTGTCTTACCATCAAAGATGTTCGCATTGGGGATGCCGCCTATATCAAAGGCGCTAACAAGCTGAAAAATCTTTCGATAAAATCGGACAAAAAAGAAACAACACAAATCGGTGAAGGGGTGGAACTGGTAAATGGCATTATCGGCTACGGCTGCAGAATTTTCTACGGCTGCAAGGCGGTGCGTTTTATTCTGGGGAATAACTGTAATCTGAAATACGGCGCCCGGCTTATCCATTCGATTTTGGGGGATAATTCCACCGTTTCCTGCTGTGAAGTGTTGAATAACCTCGTCTTTGGCGCCCACGAACAGCACCACAACAATTCATTTCTCATCGCCGCCATGGTCATGGGGCAATCCAACATGGCCGCGGGGGCTACCGTGGGTTCCAACCATAACAGCCGGGGAAATGACGGGGAAATTATCGCGGGCCGCGGTTTCTGGCCGGGGCTTTCCAGTACGCTGAAACACAACTGCCGTTTCGCGGGCTTTACCCTTATCAGCAAGGGAAATTATCCCCATGAACTGAACATTCCCCTGCCCTTCAGTCTCTTGACCCATAACGCCGAGGCTACCCGCCGGGAAGTGATGCCCGCCTATTGGTGGCTTTACAATATGTACGCGCTGGAACGGAACAGCTGGAAAACAAAAAACCGGGACAAAAGAATTTTTAAAACCCAGCACATTGAAAGTGATTATCTGGCCCCCGATACGGTGATGGAAATAATAAAAGCGCTGGCGCTGCTGGAAGAATGGACGGAAAAGACGGGCCGCGAAATTCTCGCGGATGAAAACGCTGAACCTCTTTCCCTGGTGATCCGGGGACACCTGCTGGAAAAGTCAAACCACGGCGTTAAAATACTAAAACCCCGAGAAGGTTACCGGGCCTACCGGGAAATGCTCCTCTACTACGGCGTAAAAACTTTAATAGAATTTTTTGATGCGGGCCGCCGGGAGGGGGCTATCAAAAATATTCCGGATCTACAACAGGCGCATCCTGAAAAAGTTTCCTTTGAGTGGGTAAATCTGGGCGGACAGCTCGTGCCGGAAAACAAAGCCGCCGCTCTGCGGAATACAATAGGAAAGGGTACGCTTACCACATGGAAAAAAATACACGACGAATATGAAAAACTCCAACGGGAATATCCATTGGACAGGGCGTTGAATGCGCTGCAATGTCTCCGTTTTCTTGCGGAAAGCGAAACGGGTTCTTCATTTATCAACGCGGAACAGTGGAATAATTTTATCCTCCGGGCGCTGGATATTCGCAGCTATATCGAGGAACAGGTATACAAGACCAGGCTTAAGGACTATACCAATCCCTTCAGGATTATCACCTACCGGAATACCGAAGAACGGGATGCGGTGCTGGGAAACATTGACGACAATCCTTTTATCAAAATGGTCCGGGAAGAAGGTCTTGTTTTCAAAACCCTGGCAGAGGCGTCCCTTATTCAACCGTAACGCTTTTCGCCAAATTCCGGGGTTTATCCGGGTTATTGCCCCGCTGGACCGCGCAGTAATAGGCAAAAAGCTGGGTGGGGATCACCGCCAACAGCGGCGAAAAACAGTCCGGCGCGTCAGGAATGGTAAACACTTCATCGGCCACGGAAGAAAAAGCTTCTTCCCCCTGCCAGGTGATCACCAGTGTGGAGGCGCCCCGGGATTTTACCTC
>BNUV01000032.1 GCA_025997615.1 Spirochaetia bacterium | reverse complement strand
AGAGATAGCAAATATATTTTTTAGATCATCTATTGAATTCTCATTGTGAACTAATATTTTATCAACTATATTAAATATTCTTTTTCTCATTTTGATTTGTATATTCGTAGGAAGGTATACAATATTAGGAACAACATCATGGCATGTTATAATGATTGTTGATTTTGAACATATTTTTACTAATTTAATAAAAATATAGTCAATATATATCATACTAGGAATAAACGAATAATTAACTATAGCGGGTTTATTATATAAAATAAAAAAGAAGGTGTATAGTAATCCACAAATTAATTCTATCGCCCTATGATATCTTCTACCTCTTTTATTTTTTCCCATATTGATTAAATCAGTCCGTTTAAAAAATATTTTTCTTCCATAATTAAATGGATAATTATAATTTACTATAACCTCTTGTTCAAAAGACGCTTCCTTGAGCGTTGAATATATTTCGTCAATATAAAGGCCGGCATTCCCGGCTGCCCCATAATAAATATGAAGTATATCACATTTTTTCATCGTCAATTCCTAAAAATTGTATTATTCTTTTATATGTAAGAATATTTTATAAAATAACTGTAAAATCAATTTCGGACAAAGATACTTAATAAATGATCTTATGCTTTTCCCATAAAAATAAATTACTGGCATATCTCTGACAATATACAATTTATAACCATTATTACATAAGGAATAATTTATAGATACATGTTCTGCATTGCACTGAAGTAACGTTGATTTATTATTGGGGATCGCACTATACTCCATGTCTTTAATTAAGTTATATTTATAAATACCAATACCGCCAAAAGCCGAGAACACTCGATAAAATTGCCTCTTTCTTATTTCCTTTTCTATATGAATATTCTTTACACAGCCATCATAAAATGTTCTGTTTATATCCGTACCTGTTGTATCCAAAGCAAATATATCATAATACAGGTCCATTTTAAAAAAAAGAAAGCTGTTTTTTACAATTCCATTAGCGAATAGAGCTCCCCAATCATCCGGTGCGTTATTTACAGCTGATATAATAGTTTCCGGATCAAATTCAAAGATATCTATATCAATGACAATCAAAAAATCTGGATTCGATTTTATCTCTTTTATTTCATTTAAATATAAATTTCTGAAATATGACATTCTATTAATTCGGTCAAATGATGATCCGGATCTTTCACTATTTTTAAACAGTCCATCACTATTAATTATTTTCAGATTGCCATTTCTAACTCTCCAATTTTCGAGCATTTCTTTTGTACCATCAATACTATCATTTTCAACCACTATAATTGAACAAACATTAAAATAATGTTGTAACCGTTCTACTCCGTCTATGTTTTTTTCTAATTGATCCGCACAGTCACGCGCCAGCATACATATTACTGCGTCTTTTCTGCATACAGTCAAATTAGTAATCAATTCATGCATTTATGATGACCTTAGTAAGGATGAGTATCCGGAAGCACGCGAAGATAATAACGAGCCAATATAAAATAAAGACAATGGGCTCGAAATTCCAAAGTATCCGATTCCTGCAATAAATAATGACAAGCATAGTAATTTATCATTTTCAGCAATATTTTTTTGCAAGCAGATTGTAAAAAATAGAAAAATATATACTAAGAATCCTAAAACACCTCTCCCAAGAAGTGTGTTTATTACATCACTTTCTATCAACCATGGACCGGGATGAGCGGAAACTCCATATTTCCCTGCTATATCCTCATATAAATTTATAACAATTCCTCCATAGACAGGAGAACCACCCCAGAGGAAGCCTATCAAATTTTGAGATAATATCTCAAATGGAGCAATATAGTACCCAATTCTTTGCGAGGCAATATTTCTTCCTCTTAAAAAAAGAATTATATATGACACAATAATGATTATGAATGGTATAAGAATCAAATAAAAATATTTTACACTTTTCTTTTCCTTTAATTTATTAAACGATTGATAAATTTTAAAACCCAGATAAAAAGATACCCCTAAATAACCCATACGGGAATAACTGAAAAACAAAGCAAAGAAAGCCATTAATTTAATTATTTTTGATTTTGTTAGACAAACTAACATTATACAAAACACACCAAGATAATATGGATCCCAACTCAGGCCTGTCAATCGATATTTTAGTAATGTATCAGTAGATCCGGTAAATACAGTAAAACCCCTTATATTTTCTTTTACCAAAAATAAAAATAAAATATCATTAATTGGAATATCAAAGACCGTATAATAAATAAACTGAAGAATAGCCCAAATCACATTCAATAATGCCACAAAAATTATTACTTTTTTTACTCTTAAAAACAATTTGTCATCAATTCCCCCAAAGAAAAAAATAAAAAAATAGACAAGGATTATTTTAATACCATTCCAATTCACAGATAACAACTCAGGCAGAATAAAATATCCCGCAATCAGACTTATAAAATAGGACAAAATAAACAGAGTAAATATTGAAACATTAACTCCATTTTTTTTATAAATGAGCTGATCAATTAATACAAATAATGTAATAACAACAAGAATTATATTTCGTACATATATACATACTGGTATTAATTCAAATATCGGTATGCCAACACTGATAATAAAAATACAATAAAAAAAATATTTTAATTGCTGATAATAAAACATGACTCAAACAGACACTTTTTTTCTATTCTTATCATAAGAAAGAAATGCTATTTTCTTGATATGTTTTTTTGTTTCTTTTATCAAATAAGGATTAATCAAAATTAATATTACTAATGTTTTTATTATTATAGCACCTTTGATTTTATATTTCATAAAATATAAAATACTGGAAATAAAGTTATTAACTATAGAAAATGAGGCATACCTTTCAAAATCGTCTTTTATCATATTAGATCCGCCAGTTAAATGCTGTATAAGAGGGCCGTCAATTAATAACCTTTTTTTCCCTCTGCTAAATAAGGTATATTGTAAATCTACATCTTCAGAATATAAAAAGAAATGTTCATCAAATTTCAAAGTTTTATCATTCTCCATAAAAAGGTCGGCTCCGGTTATAAAATCAACATCACCGATTATTCTTTTTTCTTCTGTAATATTTTTACGTAAATGACTATAATCATAATGAAAAAAGCGGAATACAGTTTTAATAAATAAATTTATGTTCATTGCCAACAGGCTTTTAATTCTCTGAAACATTGAAGGAAACTTACCGGAAGAATGAATTACCTGCATGTTTTGATTTAATAAATTACATCCAATTGCTCCTAATTCATTCTTATTTGAATAACCTTCCCAAAAATCATTAAATATTTTTACTGCATTATTTAATAGTACTGTATCGCTATTTAGATAGAATATATATTTTCCTTTTGCAATATCTAATCCCCTGTTATTGGCAGCCCCAAATCCAATATTCTTATTATTTTCAATTAAAATAACATGAGGAAAATTTGTTTGTACCATATTAATTGAATTATCAATTGAACCATTATCTAATACAATTACTTCGTATGTAATATCTCTTGTTTGTTCATAAATTGACACAAGACAAGTATATAATAATTGTCTTGTATTATAGTTGACAATTATTATTGAAACATCCATATCTATCTACCAAAACTTATAATAAATGATTGTAACTATTCAGCCAGAAATATTGCCAAAAAACATGCTTAATATGGCATAAAATGGCATTGAAATGATGTTTTTCAAAAACCAGTGTTACTGTGTCTTGAAAATATGTGTGTAAATGGCACTAAAATAGGGGTTTCATGGCTATAAACGGCCTGTCTTCTGGCTGAATAGTTACAAATGATTTTCAGAACAAGCTCAGGAAAGTTAATCCGAAGAAACCTTGATAAAGAAAACTTATACTTTATATCTCATAACTAATTGATTCATACAATTATTAGCAATTTCTCTGGCCTTTTCTTTTGCCTGATTATTAGTACATAAATAATGTAATTTATCATTGATAATATCAACAAATTCTTCAATAGGCATTTGAGATAAAACAATTTCATTAAATAAGATTAATGTGTCTGCCACAGTAAGGATATATAATAATCCCGCAATTTTATGCTCATAAGATAAAGCCAAAAAAGGACGGTTATTATTAATAGCAAATACTATAGAATGATACCGAGAACCTATTACAAATTGACAACCGGCAATAATTCTTTGTTGTATATCAGAATTTATAAAATCATCCAAGACAATGATATTACTGCAATTTGTTTTTGCTTTAATCTTATCAAAATATACCTTATCATTAATTTTATTATTATTAAAAATTTGAGGCATCATAACAATTTTATGATCTTTATAAGTATTATTAAGAATTTGAATTATATTAATATAATACTTATCTATCAAATCCTGGTCGATATTACAATATGTGGGATGCCATGTTAATGAATTTGGCACAAAAACAATATATTTATCACCTAGATAATTCTTTATTGTATCAGGGATCAATGCATTTGATGTATTTAAAAATGCTGTATCTATTGAAGTTACATAATTTAGGTTCAAACTATCGGCCAATGCCATGGTTTTTGAATCGCGTATTGAAAGAAAATCAAAATAACGTAATAGGGTAAAACTAATTCTTCTAAAATTTCTTTCAGAAAAAGTTTTTTCAGGAAAAGGTCCAAATGATCTTGAATAATAGACTATTTTTTTCTTAAAATACTTTGATACAGATAACCAATAAATATGTTCCCAATCTTGGAAAAGACCCATACAAATTCCACCGGGGGCGCAAATAATCAAATCCCCATTTTTTATCTGTTTTACAAATTTATAAGTACCTGGAAGAAATGTTGATAATCTTATAGCATTTAGGATTAATGCATATCTTCTAAATCTCCATATACCTCGTATAGGTCTAGGGAAATTAATATAAGTTATATTTGGTTCGACTATGCGCACCTGATCTATACTGTCTTGCAATGCACCTTGAAACAATACTTTTATTTCATCATCGGAAAACCTCTGAGACAAAGCCCTCATTAAACTTCTATGCGCAGCCTCATCACCTCTATTTTCCAATGGCTGATTTATTATTACTATATTCATACTTTGTTATATTTATTCACTTTTATTTCAAGTTATTTCAATACAAATGCAAACCTCAATAATTAACTGAAAGCATCGGTCCGAATTGAATTGCCATTGTTACAAGTGATAACCTCACCTGTTATACAACGCGATGTGTTACTAAGCAAAAACAGTGCCGTTTCCGCGATCTCTTCCGGCAAAAATATTCTTTTCCCTCTACCATCACCTTGCAAGTTTCCATCTGGAGCTACTACACACATTTCAGAAACGGTAGGGCCAGGAGCTATTGTATTTACACGAATATTATACGTAATAAGTTCTTTTGCTAAACCATTTGAAAGATGTATTAGTGCGGCTTTTGAAAGCGCATATGGGCGTGTTTGGGCGTTTAGTCCTGCCTGCGAAGCTATCATTACAATATTTCCGCCTGTTCCCTGGTTAATAAAGTGTTTAACAAATTCAGAAGTCTCAAAAAACAGCCCTTTTAAATTTATATCAAATATCTCATCCCATAAATCAGGGGTACAATTTTCTATATTCAGAGGAGAAGTTATTCCAGCAGAATTTACCAGACAATCAATTCGCCCTCCAAGAATACCAACGGCCTGATGACACTTTTCTTTATACATACTGATATCTGCTATATCCCAATTTAAATACTTTATTTTATCACTCTTTGTTTCAGCTTTTAATGTTTCAACAGCCTTTATTAATTTATCACTATTTCGAGCAACACATAGTACGTTTCCATTCTCCAATAAACATTTTCTCGCTATTGCATAGCCAATACCACTACTTGCTCCGGTAATAACTATATTTTTATTAAGGAGTAAATCCCCTTGTTTCACACTATCAATTCTTACGTATGTTTTTGATTCACCTTTTATAACAAACCGAAACATACGCTTAATATACGTCGAAAATTTTGTCATAATAATTATACTCCTTTATAGCCTTCCTAAATAACCTTCTGTAGCGTTATCTTTATGGTGAATTTGACCTGGGTTTCCAAACACAACAGAATGACTTGGAACATCAAAATTGATAAACGCACCAGGCGCTATACAAACATCATCTCCTATTGTAACATTACCTACTATAATTACATTCGCGCCTATACGAACACGATTACCAAAAGTCGGTACGCCCCTCCTTTTTCCAACGGCATTGCGTCCAATGGTTACACCATGAGTTAAATAAATCTGCTCACCAAATTTTATATTTCCGTTTAATACAATTCGCCCGTAATGACCAATAATGAGACCCCTGCCAATACTTACATTGCCACCAAAATCAATACCTGTTTTGAGCCCCTGCTTATCCAATCTGTATTTATAGTACATTGAAAATATGTTATTTCGATTAGCTTGATATTTTCGATAAAGTACAATTGTTTTCCATTCAGGCGCACACTTAAAAGAACGCGGCATTTTTCTGCCATCAAATCTAAATGTTTCATTAAATATTTTATCTTCTGTCAGCATTTGTTTACCACTGCTATAAGGATAAATAAACGATTTTACGGTGAGTTTAACAATCCTCCTTATAATTGTCGGGATAATTTTTCTACCAATTTTTTTTGCATTATAAAAGAATATTTCCTTTTTACTCCCATTTGCATATTTTCTAATAAGATTTTTGAATGGCATTGTCTTATAATCTCGCCAAAAAGCATCCCGCTTTTTCCTGTCAACCGACTCTGAATGTATATAATTACTATTAAATTCTTCTAAGTCTATTAAAGAAGATTCTTTTACAACTAATTGATCGCGAATCGCTTCTAATAGATCTGCACCTTTATTTGTATGGACAACAATACTTGAAAGTCCTCGGTTGTCATACATTTCCGATGCAATTTTGCGCCAACCCCAGCAATCAGCGAGAGTTATATCACTTACACGATTTTCGTTTTTAAATTTACATAATTCACACGCCGGTCGCGTAAATACATTATTTCTTAAACTTTTAAAATACAGATCTTTGTATATGCAACAGGCATATTCTTGTGCTTCACCTTTTATAGTCAGGCTCGAAGAATCCCAGCCTGAAATTTTATCCCGAAATTTAATTACGTCTATTTTGAAATTTGGAAAAAAGTTCTTTAAATATTTGCGCCAAATCTTAGGTGAACCAACAGAACAACAAATTACATCAACGCAAACAAGGTTCTCATGATCTGTTTTCAGATATCGTTTTAGTCCTGCAATCTGACAAGCCACCCCTGTAAACAACACTTTTTCCCCTGCTTTCAAATGTTGTTCAACCTCGCGATGAATCATCCCTATTCTGCTTTGTAAGTATTTTGAACCCATAAACTTCTTAACATCATTACTCGTTCGCGCAGATTGGTGATATACCTCAAACTTATCATCAAACGCGGCTCCAAAAACAATACCATTTTCGGAAAGAATTTTATCGGCAAAAACATGAAACATTCCACCCGAAGAACTTTGAAAACGGACTTCCTCATTTCTATTATAAGTGGCATAACATTTTGAGAGTTCTCCTGAATCGTCCTTTAAGATAAACTCAGATTTGACATAAGGGCAAATTTCAACACATTTTGAACATTTTATACAGCGGTCTGTATTGGATACCGGATATAAAAAACCTTCTTTATCTTCTTGCATGGATATTGCATCAATCGGACAAGCGTTCATACACGCCGCACAGCCCGAACATAATGATTTATCAAATATTTCTATCATTATATCACACAAACTTCACTTCATGTATTCTGTTTATAATAAGTTCATTTATCTTTTTTCGCTCTGCCTTGTTCAGTCCAAGCATATACATACATCCACATACAGAAAAAACACTTACCGCTATTACTACAAACAATCGCAATATACTTTTTTTCAATATAATATATAACAGGGCAGGTAAAATTATAGATACTATAGTTACTAAACAAGCAGGCAATATAGCTTCGTAAAAATATTGTTTTAGAGAAAATTTAATTAGCCACCTCACAATTAACAGTCGGCCTATAACCATGATAATACTTATACAAATGGATACAATCATTACCGAGTATGCTGGAGCGCCTAAAATTACGACAAGCCATGTAATAAAAAAACCAACTATTTGTATGCTGCCAAGCACAGATTCATATATTTTCACCTTGCCGGTTGCACGTGCTGCTGTCATCAGTGGGAAACTGATTGAATTAATAAGTACGTCTATCAACGCCAATTGAGTAAAAATTACCGCATAATCCGGTACATTTTTAAGCCAGACAGAAAGAATTATGGGCATTTCCAGCACAAGGGGCAGTGTAAACAGATACATTAAAAAATAAGTGCTTTTTGATCCGCGTGATATAAGATGAAGCATTTCTGCATTTTGCCCTGATGAATAACTCTTTATAATTTGCGGCTGCAATGCGGTACTAAAATTACTTGAAAAACTGGAAACTACGGAATTTATTTGGGAAGCAATACTGCGGGCAGCAATCACAACGGGATTAAAAACCTGATTTAATAAAATGGTTACTGCTTGATTTCTGACAACAGATGTTAGATTTCCAAACAAAGACCATCCAATATAGCTTGCAATCTCCTTGAATAAAGGTTTATTCCAATAAAAGCTGAATTTACACTCCTGATATTTTCTTGTACAGATTATCCGATAAATTGCGGTATTGATAATCGCAACCGCACACATCAAAAATCCATATAATTGCAGCTTATCTATAAATATAAACCGTAATAAAAATACAACTCCTAATTTTAGTATTGCTTCTATTATGGAAACATAGGCATATATATTCATATCCTCATGGGCTATGATAGATGCCATATATGGTGTTGTCAAAATCGTAAATAAAAAGGATATAATAGAAAACTGATAAATCCACTGCGCCGCATTCTTACGCGCTGCGGGAATTACCAATTTAGTATTGACAAACCACAATCCAATTGTTTCTGATAACACTAAAACTGATAATGCAATTACTATAAATATAGTAAGATTCAAACTGAATACTTTTTTTAATTGCTCAAAATCTTTTCTCCCGATTTCAAAGGAAAAATATCTCTGACTCGCATTGGCCATTGATCCGCTCAGAAAACTCAACATGGTAACCACTCCCGCTACCACGTTATAAATCCCGTAGTCCTCTGCCCCCAGCGTATTCAACACCACCCGCACCGTGTACAGGCTTACCATCATAATCAGTATCTGGCGGAAATAGAGCATGAGGGTGTTTTTTGCGATACGGGCGGTGTTAGATGGCATTAAATATGTCTATATTTCTTTCACAATATTCACCGTTGCGCACCCATCCCCATACGGGTTATGCGCCTGGGCCATCTTCGCGTACACACTTTCATCGGCTAATAACAGATTCACGCTCCCCACTATCGCCGCCGCATCCGTCCCCACCAGCTTTACCGTCCCAGCCTCCACCGCCTCGGGCCGTTCGGTGGTGTCGCGCATCACCAATACCGGCTTCCCCAGGGACGGCGCTTCTTCCTGCACTCCCCCGCTATCGGTCAAAATCAGGTAACAATGCTGCATCATATATACAAAGGGCAGGTAATCCAGCGGATTGGTTAAGTATATGTTATTAATCCCCGCCAGTAATTCATACACCGGCTTTTGTACATTTGGGTTGAGATGTACGGGATATACAATGTCGATGTCAGGATACTGTATCGCTATTTCTTTCAAAGCCTTACAGATATTTAAAAAACCTTCGCCAAAGTTCTCCCGGCGGTGTCCTGTTACCAGAATGTATCGCTTGCCTTCTTTCGGTTCATATCCCTTTTGCTCCAATTCATTTGCGATTTCTTGCCTCAATTCCGGCTTTGTCTTGATAATGTCCACAGCCATCAGCAACGCATCTATCACCGTATTCCCGGTAACAACGATATTCGCGGCAATCTTTTCCTGTAGAAGATTGTCCTTTGACATTTCGGTCGGCGCAAAACAATACGCGCATAAGCGATCCGTCAACTGCCGGTTCATCTCTTCAGGCCAGGGGGAAGCCATGTTATAAGTCCGCAGCCCTGCCTCAATATGCGCCACCTGTATCTGCTGGTAAAACGCCGCAAGACCTGCCGCCAGGGACGTGGTCGTGTCGCCATGGACAAACACAATATCAGGCTTCGCTTCCTTCAACACACCCCGCATACCCAGCAGCACTTTTGACGTAATATCATATAAGTCCTGATTGGGGGCCATGATGTTCAAATCATAATCGGGCTTGATATCAAACACATCCAAAACCTGATCCAGCATCTGCCGGTGCTGTCCGGTTACACATACCTTTGTATCAAACTGGTCAGGATGTTTTTGAAACTCCCTTACCAGCGGGGCCATTTTTATAGCCTCCGGGCGTGTACCAAATACAAGTAATACTTTTTTCATTTCCGTATACCGCAAAAATCAAGCTCTATTTTACTGTTATCAACTGTCATGTTTATAAACTCTCTATGCCGTACCAGCCACACTACAATATCAGCTTTTGCATACGCCTCCTGGTACGATACCAGATTGAAGGTCTTGTGGCTTTTAATATTCGGTTCCACCACCAGCACCTCAGCGTTTGCTTCGGAGATAATCCGGGAGGTTATATACTTAGCCGGCGATTCCCGTAAATCGTCAATGTCGGGCTTAAAGGCAAGCCCCATGCAGGCTATGACCGGCTCTTTGTCATTGTCATGGCTAAACTGTCTACAGGCTTCCAATACCCTATTGGCACACCAGTCCGCTTTGTAATCATTGGTTTCCCGCGCCCGTTTGATAATTTGTGCCTGTTCAGGAAAATCGGACACAATAAACCAGGGGTCTACCGCAATGCAATGCCCCCCTACTCCGCATCCGGGCTGCAGGATTTTTACCCGAGGATGCTTATTGGCCAGCTCGATCAAATCCCATACGTTAATGCCGGACTTATCACAGATCATGGATAACTCATTGGCAAAGGCTATCTGCGCATCACGGGAAGCGTTTTCGGTCAGCTTGCACATTTCCGCGGTCCGGGCGTTGGTCTTATGCAGCGTGCCTTGCACAAACTGTCCATAAAAGGCCGCCGCCTTATCAGCCGATTCGGGGTTTATGCCGCCGATTACCCGGTCGTTATGTTCCAATTCATACAATACATTTCCGGGTAACACCCGTTCAGGACAATAGGCAATATATATCTTATCTTTTAATTCCGGCCGTTCCTTAAAAATAAGTTCCGCCATCTTTTCGGTGGTCAGTACCGGAGAGGTGGATTCAATAACAAAGAGATTACCTTCATGCAAAAAGGGAATAACCATCCGCGTGGCGGATTCCACATAAGATATATCCGCCCGGTGATTTTGTTTAAAGGGTGTGGGAACAACAATGAAGAAAGCGTCCGCTTCTTCCGGCTGTAACGCGGCTTTTAGATTTCCTTTTTCTACTACGGTTTTTACCAGTCTGTCCAAATCAGGTTCTACGATATGTATCTTTCCCTGATTGATGGTATCAACTACTTCGGGGTTTACATCGACACCGGTAATCTTTATCCCTTTACCGGCAGCTACCGCCGCGGTAGGGAGACCAATATAACCGAGACCCATAAATACTGCTTTCATATATGTATCCATTTTTTGAAGTAGAGGAAGCGGTTACGAAGGCACTGCGGTTACCGCAGGCCTCCAGGGGTAAATTTTGACATTAAGATTTTCGTATCACGATACTTGGGCAGAAAGTTAGGTGACCCGGTATAGGTAAAATATAATTTTGGCGATTTTACTAGCCGCTTTTTTGGGGAATGTTACATCCAATTTCATAAGACCGGCGCAGTCACCAGGGCAAATTTCTTCCGCTGGTACGTACGCCTAAAGGACCTGCTGATCCTCTGTACCCGCTTTGGTTGCATGAATAAAACCGGATATATACTCGTGCGCCGAAACAGCATCGAATAGTCAATCCGGCCATATTTACGGCTTTAGTAAGCCGTCTGGCACTTCCTGTAAATAAAAACCCTGTGGTAAAAACCACCTATGAAATAACATAGCACATTGCTTAACGGTTTGTCAACCAAATCTGTGGTATAATTCATTATGGAGGAATAATACTCTGCGGCGTTTTGATTTGCTGGTGATTCTGGCTTTGACGTTTTTCTTTTACGGTCTGGTGCCCGTTATCGGGGCTTTTGCGAGCCGCCGGGGCTGGCGCCGGTTCCGCCGCCGTTTTGACTCCCTGCAGTTGAAACCGCTGCTGGATTACCGGCTTTATCGCCAGGCCGGGGGGGAGCCCGTCTGCCGTTTTTCCGGGGGCTTTGAATCATTAACCGATGAACATATACTCTGGCTCCACGGCGAAGATTTGACGGTGCCGGTGTCGCTGGCCAACGCTCATATTTATGTGATGCCCATGGACGAGCAGCCCACAGGTGGGCAGCCCACGGTTGAGCAGCCGGTGGGTACGGAAATCCCCGAACGGATCCGCTGGGGCCGCATCTCCACCCTGAGCACCGGGGCAAAGGTTTTTGTGGGGGGCTGCCTGGCGCTTCAGGACGGACGCCGTATCTTTGTCTCCTCCCCGGAAAATCCTCTGTTGGTGATTTTTTACGACGGCCCCGAACGGGACTTTGCCCGGCAGACCATAAAGGCCGGGCGGCACCGGAATGAATACTGGAATACCATTACTCCCTACAGCCTTATCCTGGGGGCCTTTTCCCTTTTGCTGTTCGCCCTGTCCTTTTTGCCCCGCCCCGCCTTTAGCTTGACGGCGTTGACGGCCTTTATCGCCCTTTTCACCCCTCTTATGCCCTTTATCCCGCCGGGCCTTCTCTTTACGATTTTGTACCAGCGGCTGTGGGCGCAAGCCCGGCTGTTCCGTTCTTACCGGGATCTGGCCCGGCTTCCCCTGAAATATCTTTCCGGCGGGGAAAATTACGGTTGTGTGAGCCTGGGAGACTTAAATCAGATCTTTTTTGAAAAGCAAATTCCCTTTATCATCCCCGGTGGGAAAAAGAGCAAAGACGGCTGGTTTGTCTTCGGTGTACTTTCCGCAGAGGGGGAGCTGCCCGCCGAACCCCAGGACCCCTTTGCCATTTACGGCGCTTTGCCGGGAAATCCCGAGGTTCTAGCCCGTCATTATACGCTATTAGCGTATTTTTTCGAGATTATAGCCTGGCTGATTCTGCTGACCGGCATAGGAATCAACATTTATTTCATTCAGATGATTGTTTCTCTGCTGGGGAATTTCTAAAGACATTCACCCACGCTACGGAGTAGCGAGCGCTACTGAGTAGCGAACGTTACGGAGTAGCGGGTTGACCGGGGCGTAAAAGATCCCCGGAGCAGAACCCGGGAAAAACCATCCGCCGCCATGGGCAGATCGATAACGACCGTTTTGGCGGTCTGTTTTTCCGCCGATTTCAGGAACCGCGAGATCAGTTCTTCTCCTATGCCCAGCCCCTGGTACTCGTCTTTTACCTCCAGGGCGGTGATATAAAAGAGGCTTTCTTTTTTGATGGCGGAAATATACCCGGCAAAATCGCCGCTGCTGGTTTCGGCGATCAGGGAAAGGTCCTCCGGAAAAGACCACAAGGCGTTGTCGTTCGGGGGAAATTGCAGGGGAATGTCTTCCGCCGTTTTGCCATAACCTTCCAGACTCCGGCGGTGCAGTTCCAGGGCCGGGGCCGTATCAATGTCCTTTCCTTCCCGAAACCGGAAATCCTCCAAAATAAGGTCTTCCGTTTCTTCCGGCTCCCCGCCTATACGTTCCAGCCCCCATTCCTCCCGAAGGGCATTGTACCAGCGGAGGATTTCCCGCTTCATCTCCCGGTCCTTGAAGGCAAACCACCGTTTCTCCGCCTCGGGGTATTGGGCCAAGGTGTCCTTAAATGCCCGGAAAACACCCTTCCCCTGGTTCAGAGCCTGGGTCAACTCCCCGCGGATCAGGGGATTCCTGAAGGAGGCGGCAAAATGTTCCATAAGACGAAACCCGTCGGAAGATTCCCATTCCGGCAGCGGGATGAAGCGGTCAGGATCGTCATTGTCTTCCGCAGATACGATACCTTCGCGGGTATCCACCTGAAAATGACCCTCCTGATCTTCCATGGAAAAGAGAATATCGTTGATCAGGGCCTCGGTCAGTTCAAAGTGCATAGTTCATTGTAGAAACAGTCATTGCGGGCCGTCAAGGCTATAAAATACAAAAGATCAAAAAAAGACGAAATTTTTCATTTTTCCCTAAAGCGAATTTTTCTGCTTCCGATATTTATAAATGAACCGTGTATGATCCACGCGCCCGTCGGGCCACCATGGTGATATTCGGTCAAACCTCACCCTTCCGGGGACGGGTGGGTCGGGGGTTCCGGGAAATTCCCAAAGGGAAGATCCCATTGGCACACGGATATTTGCACGTTGTGTAAAGATCCACCTATCTGCCGCTAACGCGGCCGGAATTTTTGCGTCGCAAAAATTCCAAAACAAAATGCGGAAGCATTTTGTTCCGGCACGGATGCCGCGGTGTTGATTGCTGTCATTGGGACGGCGATGCGCCGAAAATGCCAAAGGAGTGAATGTTTATGATCATCAATCACAATTTGAGCGCAATGTTTGCTGACAGGTCCCTCAAAGTAACTCAGGTTTCCCTGGACAAGAACATGGAGAAACTTTCGAGCGGCTTGCGCATCAACCGCGCCGGCGATGATGCTTCGGGGCTTGCCGTATCTGAAAAGATGCGGAGTCAGATTCGTGGGTTGAACCAGGCGTCTACCAACGCCCAGAATGGTATTTCTTTTATTCAGACTGCGGAAGGTTATCTGCAGGAATCTGAAGATATCGTTCAAAGGCTCCGCGAGTTGGCAGTGCAGGCTGCTCATGGGATTTATTCCGATGAGGACCGGATGTACATTCAGGTTGAAGTTTCGGCATTAATTGACGAAGTTGACCGGATTGCATCACACGCGCAGTTCAACGGAATGAATCTGTTAACCGGCCGGTTCGGACGACAGATTGGCGAAAATGTGGTTACCGCTTCCATGTGGTTTCATATTGGAGCAAACATGGATCAGCGTGAACGGGTGTATATCGGCACCATGACGGCCAAAGGTCTCTTTGTCCGTAACGTTGGTGACGATTCGATTCTTTCGTTTGAAGACCCGGAAAGTGCCAACCGGGCAATTGGAACCCTTGATCAGGCGATTAAAAAGATCAACAAACAAAGAGCTGATCTTGGCGCCTACCAGAACCGCATGGAGCACGCAGTCCGCGGCCTCGACGTTGGGGCTGAAAATCTGCAGGCCGCTGAATCCCGCGTTCGGGACACCAACATGGCGAACGAGATGGTTTACTTTACAAAGAACCAGATCCTCAACCAGGCTGGAACCGCAATGCTGGCCCAGGCCAATCAGAAAGGTCAGACCGTACTCCAGCTTATGCAGTAAATTACCGCAGCGACATCCCGCAAAAGGGTTTAAGCCGGGGCATTTGCTCCGGTCCGCCGCGAAGTTTATTGCAAAGACGTACTCGGAGAGGCGCCCTTCCGGTAAAACCGGAAGGGCTTCTTTTTTGAAACCGAAAGTTTCACTCCCACTCAATCGTTGCCGGAGGTTTGCTCGAAATATCGTAGGTCACCCGGCCTATATCTTTTACCGAGTTGGTGATCAGCGTGGAAATTTCCAAAAGATCTTTGGTGTTAAAAGGATACACATCGGCGGTCATGCCGTCGGCGCTGGTGATGGCGCGCAGGGCTAATACCCAGCCGTATTTACGCACATCGCCGGCCACCCCCACGGAGCGGATGGGAAGCAGTACCGCAAAGGCCTGCCAGATTTCATCGTAGAGACTTTGACCTTTATCATTAAAACGTTTTTTCAATTCATCAATAAAAATAAAATCCGCCTCCCGCAAAATATCGCATTTTTCTTTTGTCACAACGCCGGGGATCCGCACCGCCAGGCCGGGCCCGGGAAAGGGATGACGGCGGACCACGTCTTCATCAACATGGAGCAAACGGCCCAGGGCGCGGACTTCATCCTTGTAAAGTTTTTCCAGCGGTTCGATGATCCGCCCCGCCTTGCGTTTTGCGTCCACCAAAGGACTTCCCACATTGTGATGACTTTTTATCACATGGGCTTTTTTCCCCACCCCTTTGCCGCTTTCGATCAAATCCGTATAAAGCGTACCCTGGGCGAGGAAATACGACTCCGGAAGGCCCAGCCGTTTTAATTCACGCTCTTGAATGGTGATAAAAAGATCGCCGATAACTTTTCGTTTTGTCTCCGGTTCCGTGAGACCTTTCAGCGCATCAAGAAATTCATCTTCGCAGTGAATAATATGCAGATGTTTTCCGCCAAGTTTTTCCAGATTTGTTGTGACGATTTTTGTCTCGTCCTTCCGCATAAGCCCCGTGTCCATGTACATGAGGTGAACCTGATCCGCGTCGAGGGTTTTGAGGAGCAGCGCCCCGGCCACGGTGGAATCAACGCCGCCGGAAATAAGCAGCAACACGGGATTTTTGCCCACCCGCCGCTGCAAAGAAGCCCGGACTTCTTCGATATACTGTTCCATGGACCAGCCCTTTTTACAGCCACAGACGCCGAAGGTAAAGGCGGAAAGAATTTCAAAACCCCGTTCGCAGTGGGTCACCTCGGGGTGAAACTGCAGGCCAAACCAGGGTTTTGTTTCGTGCGCCACCACCGCCGGAAATCCCGTAACGCTGGTGCCGTATTGTTTAAACCCCGGGGCCAATTTTGTCAGCGTATCGCCATGACTCATCCAGGCGGTGAATTTTTTTTCGTTAAAAGCCTCAAAAAAAGCGGCCCCCCGTTCACCGCCGGGAATCTTATCTGCCGGGGGCAAATTTATTTTTACTTCTTTTGCGCCGTATTCCCGTTCCGGCAAAGGCTCCACGAGGCCGCCGTTATCAAAGGTCATGCGCTGGAGGCCGTAACAAATTCCCAGCAGCGGCAGACCACATTCATAAATTTTCCGATCCGGTACGGCGCCTTCGGATGTGTACACCGATTCGGGAGAACCGGAGAGAATTATTCCCCTGGCGGCGCCGTCACCAATGTGTGCGGCAAGATCCGAATCGCCGGGGATGATCTCCGTGTAAACGCCCATGTCCCGGATCCGCCGCCCGATCAGCTGGGTAGTCTGGCTCCCAAAATCGAGGATCAGAATTTTATCCATGGTTAACGTGTCCAGGGACTTTTTCTGATGATCGTTTCTTTCCGGTCGTAACCCACGGAGACAATATCAATAGGCGTTTCGCAGAACCGTTCGATGAACTCGATATATTCCATGGCCTCCACGGGAAATTCTTCATAGGTCAGCGCATTGGAAAGTGATTTTTTCCAGCCGGGAAAACTGCGCAGCACCGGTTTTGCATTGTTCAGCGCCTCAACGGAAGCGGGGAAATTTTCCACGATTTTATCATCAATACGATAGGCGGTGCAGGCCTTTATTTCTTCGAGGGTATCGTACACATCGAGATGGGTCATCACCAATGAATCGATGGAATTGGTCAAACACGCATAGCGCAGCGAAACCAGATCCAGATAACCGCATCTGCGGGGCCGCCCGGTGGTAACGCCGTATTCCCGGCCCGTGTCCCGCACAAAACGGCAAAGCTCATCCTCCTCACCGGGATCAAATTCACTGGGCAGGGGGCCGTTCCCCACCCGGGTGGAATAGGCCTTGAAAACTCCCAGCACCTTGTCGATGGCCCGGGGCCCCACACAACCGCCGACAGCCGCCCCCGCCGCACAGGACATACCGCTTGAAACATAGGGGTACGTTCCCAGGTCCAGGTCCAGCAGCGTCCCCTGGGCGCCTTCAAAAAGCACCTGAGCGTTTTTGCGATGCATCAAATAGGCGGATAAATCCACGGACATTTTTTTTAAGGGCTCGATATAAGGTGCGAGAAATTCGCGATCCTCTTTTTCCAGCTCGTCCATTTTATCTTTCCAGAGGAGATCCGCCATGCGGATTCCATCCCGGTCACTTTTCATGGAATAGGTGATCCCGATCCCCCGGCCCGTGGTGCCGATGGGCTTCTTCCGTGCCGCGTCCCGTTCCTTGTCAATTTTAATATACCGGGGCAGCACCAGGTGGGCCCGGTCGGAAATAAACACCCGCCCCGTGGTATCGATCCCCCGGTCCTCCAGCATCTTTAATTCGCTAAAAAGCGCCACCGGATCAATCACCATCCCTGCGCCTAAAATCACCATTTTATCAGGATAAAAAACTCCCGAAGGGATCAGGTGCAGCGCGTACTCCTCGCCGCCTATCACAATTGTATGGCCCGCATTGGCCCCGCCGGAAAACCGGACAATCACCTGGGCCTCTTTGGCCAGATAATCCACGATTTTCCCCTTCCCCTCGTCACCCCACTGGGCGCCGATAACGACTACTTTCATTTTTGCTCCTGTAAAAAGGATGCCTCATGATAGCTGAAAAGGGGAGTTATTACAATACAACCTACACAGTGTACGTCGAAGCGCTCGTAGCGCCGCCATGCCCGGTCCAGTTGGTGTGGAAAAATTCGCCGCGCTTGCGGTCTACCCGCTCGTAGGTGTGGGCGCCGAAGTAGTCACGCTGGGCCTGGAGCAGATTCGCCGGGAGCCACTCACGGCGGTAGCCGTCGAAGTAGGCCAGGGCGCTGGTTAAGGCCGGGGCGCTGATGCCGTTCTGCACCGCCGCCGAAACAACCCGCCGCCAGGAGGCCTGGGCATCCTCGATGACGCCGGTAAAAAACGGGTCCAGCAGAAGATTTTCCAGATCGGGTTTTTTGTCGAAGGCCTCTTTTATTTTCCCCAAAAACGCCGAACGGATAATACAGCCGCCGCGCCACATCAGGGCGATGCCGCCGTTGTTGAGGTTCCACTTGTACTCTTTTGCGGCTTCCCGCATCAGGAGATAACCCTGGGCGTAGGAAACTACCTTTGCGGCATAGAGGGCCTTTCCCAGATCGTCTATAAAGGCGGTTTTGTCCGCCGGGGCGGCGGGCCGGGGGCCTGAAAAAATTTTCGATGAACGGAGCCGTTCATTTTTGGCAGCGGAGAGACAGCGGCTGAACACCGCCTCGCCGATGAGCGTCAGGGGTACGCCGAATTCCAGCGCCGCCATGCCGGTCCATTTGCCGGTGCCTTTTTGCCCGGCGGTGTCGAGAATTTTTTCCACCAGGGGCTGGCCGTCTTCATCATTAAAACCTAAAATATCACGGGTAATTTCGATAAGGTAACTGTTAAGGTTCCCCTGATTCCATTTTGCAAAAACATCGCGCATTTCACCGTAAGAAAGGCCCAGGTAATTTTTCAAAAGATCGTAGGTCTCGCAGATAAGCTGCATATCGCCGTACTCAATGCCGTTGTGAACCATTTTGACAAAGTGGCCCGCGCCGTTTTCCCCCACCCAATCGCAGCAAGGGACGCCATTTCCCGCGCCTTGTTCAACCCTGGCGGCGATGGCCTGCAAAATTGGTTTTACCACGGGCCATGCCGCCGGCGATCCTCCGGGCATAATCGAAGGGCCGGTTAAAGCGCCTTCCTCGCCGCCTGAAACACCGGCGCCTATGTACAGCAATCCTTTTGATTCCACATAAGCAGAGCGGCGGATCGTATCCTGGTAATTGGAATTTCCCCCATCAATAATGATGTCGCCGGTTTCAAAAACCGCCAAAAGCTGTTCTATGGTTTCATCCACCGCCTCGCCGGCCTTCACCATGATCATGGCTTTTCGGGGGCGTTTAAGTTCAGCGGCAAAACTTTCGATACTTTTTGCGCCGATTATTTTTTTTCCTTCTCCGCGGCCCTGGACAAAAGTATCGACCCGGGAAATGGTCCGGTTATACACCGCCACGGTAAAGCCCCGACTCTCCATATTAAGAACAAGGTTTTCCCCCATCACCGCCAAACCAATAAGACCAATATCCGCATTGCCCATGCCGCACTCCTGTAAACATTGATGAAAATTTCAGGGATAGATCACCTGAAACGCCGCCGCGTCATCCACGTCTTCCCCTAAATTTAACTGGCCGTAACGGTTGGATCCCGCAGCCTGAAGATTTCCATCCTGACTGATGATATAAAGGCTCCGGGAACCGGCGGCGATAAAGCGCATTCCGTCGGCTGGTTTTTTTGCCGCATCCCCGGTTTTCAGTGGGATAAATACATTCCGGGCATATTCAAATTCTTCGTTTTTCTCTCCAAGCTGGCTGAAAAAATTATCCCCGGCGGCCCAAAAACTGCCGTCATCCTTCATCACCAGGGTATTGTCCCCATTGGCGTCTATGTCGCGGATGCCGGTCATGGGGCTGCCCCCTGCCTTGTCCAGTCCGGCCTGCGTAAGGCCGGTCCTTTGGGCAAAATCCCCCAGGCCCAACTGCCCCGAATAATTGCCCCCGGCGGCCCAAAGGCTGCCGTTGTTTTTCAGGATCACCGTGTGGTTATTCCCCGCCGACAAAGCTTTGTTATCGGTCCCCGCGGAAGACAGCGCCGTAAAGGCAAAACGATCCGCAGAATCCCCCAGGCCAAGCTGGCCGAAATAGTTATTCCCCGTGGTCCAGACACTGCCGTCGTTTTTCAGGATCACCGTATGACGGTTCCCCGCGGCCACTGCCTTGACGCCGTTCCCGGCAGAAGTTACCCGGGTAAAGGCGGGGATGATTTCATCCCCCTGGAGCCCCAGATTTCCATAGTGATTATACCCCGCCGCCCAAAGGCTGCCGTCATTCTTGATGAAAAAACTGGCATCGGCTCCGGCGGCAATCGCCGTAACGCCGTTCACCGCCTCCCCGGCCTGAGTCTTCACCGCGGTAAAAACCCTGACATGGGGATTATCGGTTTGGCCCAGCCCCAGGGCCCCGAAGCTGTTATCCCCCGCCGCCCAAAGGCTGCCGTCGTCCTTCAACAGCAGCGTATGGCTTTCCCCGGCGGCAATGCCCCGGATACCTTTGAGGGCCGCCCCGTCTGTGCCCCCTTCCATCACCTGCACAAAAGCCCGGGAGTTAATGCCGCCGTCTTTTCCGGTGTAATTGCCCAGCCCAAGCTGGCCATAGAGGTTATACCCCGCGGCCCAAAGCGTGCCGTCGTTCAGCAGAAGAAAGACATGGCCCGTACCGGCGTAAACTTCCTTAATCCTGGACACAGGCGCACCTTTGCAGGAGCCCAGGAGGATAGCCGTCAAAAGCGCCAAAGTAAATAGTATATATCTTTTCATCATGTTCCCCTGATAAGTCTATAGCATTTTTTTATTAAAGGAAATACGATAGGGCATGGATTTAATCCGCTGCCCCTGGTGCGAGGGGGACGCCGTCTACACCAACTACCACGACAAGGAATGGGGCAAGCCCCTGAAAAACGGCCAAAAGCTCTTTGAATTTTTGATATTGGAGGGGGCCCAGGCCGGGCTTTCCTGGATCACCATTTTAAAGCGGCGGCAGGGCTACCGGGACGCCTTTGACGGCATGGACCCGGAAAAAATTGCCCGGTACGGTGAAAAGGACATCAAAAGGCTGATGAATGACGACCGGATCATCCGGAACCGTTTGAAAATCGCCTCCGCCATCGGGAACGCCCGGGCTTATTTGGCCATGGAAGAAGCGGGGCAGCCCTTTTCAAAATGGCTCTGGAACTTTGTCGGCGGGGAACCCATCGTCAACCATTTTAAAACCATGAAACAGATACCGCCCTCCACCGAACTTTCCGAAAAAATTTCCAAAGAGTTAAAGCAAAAAGGATTTTCCTTTGTGGGGCCCACGATCATGTATGCGTTCATGCAGGCGGTCGGCATGGTAAACGATCATCTGGTAAGCTGCTGGCGGCACCCGGACAAGACTTGATACATATTTAATCATGGCCCTGTTAACCTACTTTGTTCTGGACTGCCAGAAGCCTTTCCATTCGGCGGGGTTGTCACGGTAGTAGCGGCACTGTTCGGCGTAGAAACGGGCGGGGGGATCTTCCGGGGTAATTTTTTCAAAAATAGCTTCGGCGGCGGTGAAATTCCCCGCGTAAAAAAGATCCCGGGCTTCATCAAAAGATTTGAGGATTGCCTCTTTTTCCCGGAACAATTTTTCTGTCATGGGCTCGTACACGGTGACCGGTTCTTTTTTCCCCACCACAGCGACCTGGGCCAATCTGCGCCCGAAGAAACCGGTTTGTAAACAGGCCTGTTGAAAAGTGTTTTCCGTACACATAAGGTAAGTGCCGAACTGTTTGTTAAGACCCTCAAGCCGCGCGGCAAGATTCACCGAATCGCCCAGCATGGTGTAGTCGAAGCGTTTGCTGGAACCCATGTTTCCCACCACGGCAAAACCGGTGTTAAGGCCGATGCGGGTTAAAAGACGGCAGCCGAATTTTTCCTCAAAATAATCCTGCCGTTCCGCCAGTTTTTCCTGACAAGCCATGGATGCCGCCAAGGCCCGGGCGGCGTGATCGTCGTACTGCAGCGGGGCGTTCCAAAAGGCGATGATGGCATCCCCCTCATACTTGTCGATGGTGCCCCCCGAATCAAGGATCGTGTCGGTCATAAACGAAAGATAATCGTTCAGAAGCTCCGTCAGTTTTGCCGGATCCAGCTTTTCGGAAATAGTAGTAAATCCCTGCACATCGGAAAAGAAAATGCTGATCTCCCGGCGCTGGCCTCCCAGAGCCAAAAGCTCGGGGTTGGCCAAAAGCTGATCGATCACCGTGGGGCTCAGGTATTGGCTAAAGGCCGATTTGATAAAACGTTTCTGGCTGCCCTCGGTGGCATAGTTGTAAACCGTGGCGGAAATAAAGGCGAAAAAAATTCCCGCAATCGGCGCTGCCAAGGGCGTCCAGAGACCGGCATAATGATAGGCGAGGAACCCCAAACCGGTGACCGCAATTAAAATGAGAAGGGTGCCCCCCACCGCCAGGGGTATACGGCCCGAAAAAAGCACCAGAAAAACCACCAGCGCAAGGGCGGCAAGAATAATGATACTGTTCAGCCAAAAGGGACTTTCCCGGATAAAATCCTCTGAAATAATATTATCCAGCATGGTGATATGCATTCCCACGCCGGGGTACGACGACGAAATGGGCGTGGGACAAATATCAAAAAGCCCGGGGGCAAAAAAGCCGAAGAAAACATATTTGTCCGAAAAATCTTCCGGGGGCAGATAATCGGCCGGCGGGGGAATGGAATCGTCATGCAGGCTCCAGTACCCGGCGCTCTGAAGAATTTCCGCGGCGGTGTAAGGGATGTAGCGATCCAGCGCGCCCCGGAAACGGAGAAGGCTCCGGCCGTCTTTGTTAACGGGAATTTGATAATCGCCCCAGGCGATCCGGTTTTTACCGGGCAGATAACGCAATTTTTTTTCAGCCCCGGCGGCCAGCAAAAGCGCCGAAGAAAGATCCGGCACGGCTTTATCATCAAAAAGTGTAAAGAGAGCGCCCCGGCGGTAGATACTGTCCGAGTCCTCGTGGCCCCAAACACTCCCCACCACTCCGGCGGACTCTAAAAGCGGCGTTACGGGAAACTGGGCCCCGGTTTCACTATGCTGCGAATTCCACGCCGCAGGGGAAAAACGGGAAAGCAGACCACCAAAAGATTCAGGTTCGAAAAGAGGGCTGTTCAAAGAAGAGGGCCACTGATGATCAGTCTCAATGGCGGACAAAACATTGAAATAAACCGCCTGCACTGCCCGGCCGTAGTCCGAAGCAGCCCGCTGAAAAGCCTCGTCGTCCCCGGGGCCGTAAAGCGAAGGCTCGGTAAAAAGAACATCGAAAGCCACCGCCCGGGCGTTAGCAGCGTTCATGTAATCCAGAATTTCCCCGTAGGCTTTTCGGGGCCAGGGCCATGCCCAGCCGCGTTCTTTAGCAGCCCAATCAATGCTGCTTTGATCCAGCAGCACCACCATAATATCTTCCGAGGGACGGGTAAGACCGCTGAGGGCGTTCACCCGGAAATCGTAGGTTTTAAATTCAAGATAGTTAAAAAGCCCCGCCGCCGAAGCCGCTATCACTAAAACGGAAAGCGAAGCGACAAGAACGGGGGCGGCGATTCTTTTGTTGGTACGGCGGCTCGATCCTTTCATTTTGTCCGGAAGCGGGCAGCCCTGACAGCGGCGTTGTTATTCTGCCTGACCCAGGTGGCAGGGACTATGCCTTCCACTGCGGAGATCCGTGCAGAAGGCGCGGGGTGGGTGGAATACCAGCCGCCGCTGCCGGACCTTGGTAAAATCTTAAGCAGGTCAAGAAGACCCGAAGGCTGATACCCGGCCAGAACCAAAAGATCCGCAGCTTTGGCATCCGCTTCAAATTCCTGTTCCCGGGAATAACCGGTATGGGTAAGCGTATCCACCGATTCCGCAATGGTCTGCATAAAAAGAATTTTGGGATCATCCTGTTTGCCCTGCAAAGCTATTCCGGAGCGGCGCGCATCAGCGGCATTTTCGGTGAGCCTGAAAAGTTTTACGCTTTCAAGACCATGTTCCAGTTGAATGTGGGATATTTCGTGGGCGATAACCGCCGCCAGCATATCTTCCGAAGTGGCCGCTTCCACCAGGCCCCGGCTGATAAAAATATGTCCGCCAGGCGTGGCCAGCGCATTGATCTCCGGAGTGTCCAGAATCAACACATGGTAGCCGTTGAAGAGCAGCGGCCGGGGAGAGTTTATGACGATAGTCTGGCAGATATTATTAAGGTATGCAGTCAACGCCGCATTGGTGTAAATCTTGTAGGCCGAAAGAACACGGGCGCCTACCGTTCGGCCCATGTAGTACGCTTCCTCCATGGTTATTTCATCATACATATCATTGACGGGTTGCTGCAGACTGTAGGCGCTGCCGGGTTTATCCCCCCGGTTCAATTTGCCATCGGTAATAAACTTGAGCAATTCCCGGCCGTCCACGTTCTGGGCTTCCATCCGGTCAATGGCATCGTAAGAAAGTTTCTGGTCGGATTTATAGGCCTGTTCCATTTCGGAGGAAAAACTAAGGCCCTTCCCCGCCAGGGCCAACTCCCCGGTATTCACCCGGTTTCCCGAAGAAGTGGGCCGCCGGGAAGTAAGACTGGTAGTGGAAATCCAACCCGCAAGAGCCGGGGACACCACCCGAACCTGTGTCCATTTGGCATTTTCCGAGACCACCGTTACCGCCTGCCCCTGTGCAAGATTTCCCTTTGTTTCGGCAAATATATCGGCGGAAGCCTTTACCGGAGCTGATTTTACCGCCACGTAGAGGGTTTTTCCCCCCGTTTGAGCCTCCAAACCGGTGAGAATCAGAGCCCCCAGGACAGTAAAAATCAGAATCTTCTTCATGAACAGGCCTCCCAAGCGTTTACTTGCATAGTAATAGCTTAATTATACCCCAAACCGGAGGCGAATTTCAACCTTTAGTCCCGGCCGGGCCTTTAGTCCCGGGTCAACTTTCGCATCCAGTCCCAGCGGTTCAGTTTTATCACCGCCATGATGCATTTGAGGACCTGATCGCTTTTGAGGCAGGCAAAGGTGACCACCGGGGGAAAGTGGAACACAAAGGCCGAAAGCAGCGCCGAGGGAATAACGATGAGCCACACATGGAAAAGGTCATTTATCAGAACAAAATGGGTGGCCCCGCCCGCCCGGACTATGCCCGTAAGCACCGACATCTGATAAGAAGTGCCCACAATGGTGACGGAAAAAACCGTAAGAAACTGGAGGGCGTAAATGTGGGCTTCGGCGGAAATATTCGGGAAACCCAGCGCCAGAATCAGGTCCTTCAAAGTAAAGATGATGATCCCCGTCAAAAGGCCGAAGGCAAGAAAAATCACCTGCAGCGTTCCGGCGTAGGATTTTACCTTTTCAATATCGCCTGAACCCACGGTTCTGCCGATGATCACCCCCGAGGCGCCGGCGATGGCATACACCAGAACGCCCAACATCTGATGCAGGTTGGCGGCGATGGTATTGGCCGCCAGAATCTCCGCCCCCAGGCGGCCCAGAATGGCGATTTGGGTGCTGCCCGCGATGCCCCAGATAATGTCCCCCAATATAACCGGGAAACCGTAATGGAAAAAATCTTTTACCAGCCCTTTGCTGCGCAGGGCCAGATCTTTGAAACGGAACACTAAAGCGGTGTCCCGGAAACGGACGTAGAAAAAAGTAACGGCAAGTTCGCTGAACCGGGCGATGAGTGTAGCGATGGCGGCCCCGGAAACGCCCAGGGCGGGGGCTCCGAATTTGCCGAAGATCAAAATCCAGTTGAGAAAAACGTTGATGCAGAACCCCGTAAGGGAGCTCCAGAAACCAATTTTTGAATTCTGAACGCAGCGCATGGACGCCAGCAGTACATTGTTGCAGCAAAAGAAGGTGTATGAAAAACAGACAATGACGATGTAGCGCATCCCCTCGCCGATAATTTCCTGATCGGTGGTGAAGATCCCCAGAATCTGCCGGGGCAGAAACAGCACCAGCACCGTCAGGGCGGCCCCCACGGAGACGGCAATTTTCAGGGTGATATTGATCACCACCTTGGCCCGGTTCATATCGCCCTTGCCTATGTACTGGGCCGCCAGCACCACCATGGCCGATGAAAGCCCCATGGTCAGCATATGGAGTATCCACTGGACCTGGTTGGAAAGGAACACCCCCGAAAGGGACCGGTCCCCCAGGTAGCCCACCATAAAATTATCCGCGAGCCCTATGCCGAAGGTAATTAAATTCTGCAGGGCCAAAGGCAGTGCAAGCTGCCACAGAGTCCGGTAAAAAGTTTTATCTTTAATCATGATTTTCAGGGTACAATATGCGGGGAGGAAATACAACACAACGATTGATGCAAATGACGCAAAAAAACAGGGGAAATACAGGTCTGCATTTCCCCACGCGGCTTTACAATATCGCCCTGCCTTTTACGTCATTTTGCTTAACAAAATCCACCACCTCGTTGACATAACCGAAAACAAGGCCGGTAACGGTATCGGCACAGCCGTAGTAAATTGCCAGGCGGCCGGTGGCTCCGTCTACCAGAGCGGCGCAGGGGAAGGCCACATTCGGCACATCCCCGGCCAGTTCGTAGGTGGTTTGGGGTGATATGAGATAGGGGCCGCCCCGGGCTATCACCTTCCAGGGCTTGTCCAGGTCCAGCAGGGCCGCTCCGAAGGAATAGACAAAGCCGTTACAACTCGTCAAAACACCGTGGTAGAAAAGCAGCCAGCCCTCGCTGGTTTCAATAGGGGCGGGCCCGGCGCCTATTTTGGTGCTTTGCCAGCCGCCTATGGGGTTCATCACCTGGCGGTGTTTGCCCCAATACACAAGGTCGGGACTTTCGGAATAGATGATGTCGCCGAAGGGGGTGTGGCCGGAATCGCTGGGACGGGTATACATGGCGTAATTATTGCCGATTTTGCGGGGGAAAAGCACGCCGTTGCGGTTAAAAGGCATGGTGGCGGACTCCATCTGATAAAATTTCTTAAAATCTTCGGTATAGCCCAGGCCGATACAGGGGCCGTGGTAGCCGTTGCACCAGATCACATAGTACCGCCCGTCAAGGTAGACTACCCGGGGGTCATACTTGTAATCCGAGTCCGGCTGGTCCGGATCAACCTTGATAAAGTTGATAGGATCATCCTCAATCTGCCAGGAAAGGCCGTCTTTACTGCGGCCTGCATAGATGTCCATGTGCCGCCGGGTATCGTCGCAGCGGAACACTCCGGCAAATTCCCCCTGAAAGGGCACCACCGCGCTGTTGAAAATACTGTTGGAGTATTTGGTCAGGTTCCGGGGTATCACGGGGTTTTTTGAGTAGCGCCACAAAACCTCAGGGCGGCCTCCCTGGGGGCGATCTTCCCAGGGAATGTTGGGCAAGGGATCAATGTTCTTTAGTGTCATATTTTTCTCCTTATAGTAAATGATAGCCCGGTTTACTGTTTTTTACCAGACGTGATAGACATCAAAAAACTCAGAGCACCTTAAAACTTGCAATAAGCCCCACATCCCAGGCAGAATACCCGGCGCCGCTGCCGTTAGTATCATAAAAGTCTGACTCAGTGGCAGGCGGCTCATAATCGTAATAAGCGTCCCCCCGCGTGTCTATTATCCCCCGGTATGAAGCGGAAAGGGACAACGAAAAAAAACCGGAGGTAAAAGAAAACAGCAAACCCGGTTCCGCCATTAAACCCTTTTCCAGATCATCGGTAACTACCAAATGCCGTAGAATATGATCATCCACCGCCCAAACCGAAACAAAGGGACTTAATTTTAAAGACAGGTTGATGTTAAAATGATCATTGAACTCCGCATAAAACGAAGCCCCCAGTGAAACTATATGCCAGTCCTGTGTATAGCTTATAACATCATCATTGGATAACAAATACCCATGCCCCTCAGAGCCATTCGGATACTTCGGGTATAAAATAGAGCCGCCGGATGCAGTCCATAAAAAATGCATCCAACTGTACGAAAGAAAATATTTAAACACAAAACTATTTGAAAATCTCATAAACGATCCTGCATTAATATCCAACAGGAACGCTTCGTTGGTTTTATTATCGTGAACTGAGTAATGGGTCAGCCAGTTTGAGTTCCATACGCCGCCAACCAAGCCCACCCAGTCCCGGTCTTCCATAACACCGGTTATTCCCGGAAGCCCTACTTTAAACGATGCCTCCGCAAAATAGCCCATACGATCCCGGCTTTCCCAGTCAAACTCCATGTTGAACCCAAGATAAACCAGGGGTTTCATATCCCAGAGCAACTGACTCAAATAATCATCGCTCTGCAAATCCACATAAACAATTTCTTCACTCTGCCCGTAGATAACACCAATGCCGGTCCCGATTTTCCAGGTGATATCCCCCGCTTCCGCAAAAAGCCCCGCCGGTATGACCGCTGCCATCGCCAGCATTAACGTAAAAAGAAAAGGGCTTTTTTTCACGGGTTTCCTCACATTAGCTAAAAACATAGTAGATTAACATATAGAGGAATGTCAAGCACAATACCTGCAACCCCTTACGAATAAAAAAGGGCTGCCGGAAACGATCTCCGGCAGCCCTTGCTTGCTTTTATCAAGCTAGAGACTAGGGCGCCGTGTGGAACTGTGCATCGGATCTGATGGTTACACCAGTGCCGGTCCAGTTCCTAAACGTAGCAGCTCCATTAGCTGTGAAATCAACATTCGTTGTTAATCCGTTCGTAAACCCGGGAGTATTAGCCTGGAGGGAACCACCGGTACCTTCTAAGGCCCAAACATCACCGGAGCTGAAACTACCGCCAGGGTATCCCGTCAAGACGGCAGCCGAGGTCAGTCCGTAAAGCTGCGCACCACTTGCGAAGTACAAAGAGTCATTGGTCCTCAAAATAATACCCTTACTGGCAGTCACCGTAAGCCTGGAGTTGCCATCAAGCCCGACATTGCCGGTAAACTCGCCTTCTTTAAAGGTTCCCCTAAATTCGAATACCGACTGCGCGGTATCTGTCGCCTTGCCCAGCGTTATACCGCCCGTGGTGAGCTCAGCGGCGGTAGCGTCGGTTAAGGTGATGGTGCCGTTATTCGCGTCGAATTCCACAGGATTTCCCGTGGCGGTGTAGGTCGCTTGCTTCAGAGTATAATTACCAAAATCAGCGGTACCATTCACCAGGTCAGGAGCGAAGGTGGAGGAGTACTTGAGACCATTGTAGATACGAGTCTTTTGGACCACCGGTTCCGCTCCAACGGTGATGGTCTTAGCCGCATTCAAGGTCAACACGCCATTGTTGACGAGATAGCCATTCACCGTAAGCGCGTTGTCAATAGTGACAGCATCGTCCAGCACAACCTTATTGTCCGCCGGTATGGTTAACGCGGTGGCATACGCAGGGTCAAGCGTATATCCGGTAGTACCGGCGTCGTCACTCAAGATCGTGTGGATATTCGACGATGCCGCGAGTGTATGGAAATGTATCCGTGCATCCCCTTCGCCAACGTAGTTATCAGCAAGCGGAGCAATCGGGGTTTTGGTATACAGCCCGACGCCGTCTTCCACGGTGATACCGTTTATTAACATGTTGGATCCGGTACTATCAAGGCGGGCGACATCCGAGGGAGTGGCAGAATAATTTGTGCTGCCATTCCAATAGGTGATCTCACTTATGTCGTCAGCGTCAATCTGCGCTCCCGCCTTAATGTCAATGGCGCCATTATAATAATAACGATTGACATTGATACCGCTGGTATTCACTGCATCCACAAAACCGTAGATCGTCAAGTTTCCATCGACCTCAACACTACCCCGTACATAGCCCACAATGCGGTCGGTACTGAGGTTGTAGGTGTAGCCTCTGTCGTAATTGGGGTAGTTGTATGCAGAGGTGTCCGCATTATGATTATATGCCGGGATGGTAACATTCGCGTTACCGCCCACATAAAGGCCGCCTAAAACCGCGCCGTTAAGCGTGGCCGGGGTCGTTGTATATCCGTTTAAGGTCAACAGACCGTAGATTAAGCCTTTCTTGTAATAGTTCCAGTAATGCGGACCATCATCCCAATTGTTGGGTGAGTAGCCGAAATCGACGGTACTCTGGGAAATATACCCGTCAGATGCAGTAAAGACAAAGTTGCCGCTTGAGGTCACATCGCCGCCAACGTACCCGGTAATGGTCACATCGTACCCCCTGAGGGCTCCGCGAACAATGCCATTTACCACCGCAGCGTTAGCGTAGGTGTACACATAACCGCCGACATAGCCGCTCACGGTTACGCTCCCGTTATCATACGACATTACCGTGCCACTACCATTATTAGTAACATTGCTGCTCACATAACCTTTTACAGTTATTTCTTTTCTGGCTTGAATATAACCTTGTACGCGTCCTATTTGAGAAGGATAGGTTGCCGAAACCAGTTGGGAGGCATAATACGAGTAAAAGCTGTCCCCGTGTGTGGAGTATTGGTCCACGGTGACCGTACCGCCTGACGTGATGTTGCCTACTACAACCCCTTTCACCGTCACATTGCCGCGGTTTACTTGATGATAGCCGGAAAGCCAGTAATAGGTGTTCCCATTGTTGTTGACATACGTATCAATATTGCCGGAAACATACGCGGTAACCGGTATTTCCACATCCTTTTCGTAGGATGTAATATTACTGGTGAATGTGTGCGCCGTCAGTCTCACCGTCCCGAAGCGGGTGTAGATGGAGCCGGTAACGGCTGCCAGGTGCCTGTTACTATCGACCGTAACGCTCGTATCGCCTACGAGAACATCGCCCTTGGCAATGATGTCGCTCGTTACATAACCCAGCACTTCCACCTTTCCGATGGCTATAATGGTTGTAGGTGAAGAACCGCCGACATAACCCCAACTCGGGTTAATGGTTTGAAGAGTAGTGACCCGATCATGCCGGGCTACATACACATCGCCGCCTGAGGTGACACTGCCGATTACTACGCCTTCTACCGTGACATTCCTGGACAGTTCCGGTGTGGTGTTTTCAAAATCCAGGTAGTCACCGCCAAGGCCGGGGGTCAAGTAATTGGATTGAAGGGTGGTGTCGATATCTGCGGTAATAATACCGTCCTTTGCACCATCGCCCCGTCCAACAAACACTTCACCCGCAACGGTAATGTCGGCTGCGGTAATTTTCCCGTTCACAAAAACCTTACCAGCCCCGGTGATAGTGCTGGAACCGGTAATGGCTCCGCCCTTATTCACCTGAAGCTTACCGCCAAGCGAGTTGGTCGCGGCTGAGTTTATCGAAGCGCCGTTCAGCACCACGAGCGTGCCGGAACCGGCGCTGGTGTCAAGACCGACCGCGCGGCTCAACCCGGCGGCGCCGTTGGTTACCGCAGTAGCCACGGTAAAACCGGTCACCTTGCTTCCGGGAGCGATATAAAGCGTCTTTCCGGGGGGTACGATAACTTCGGTTTCGTCTCCCTCTCCGACATAGTAAATCTGATCGTACTTGTCGAACGCTTCCGCAAGTATGTAACCCGTGTTTTCTTCCCCGGCGTTGAGATCCCCGATAATCGGAATACCTGTGGGGGGTACCAGATCCGCATAAAAGTGGTTGGGGGTGCTGCCCGGACCACTATTACCACTATTACCGGTATTAATCGTTGACCCCGGCGCGACCGGGTTATCGCAACCCGCAAAGACCAGTGCCAACGCCAGAAGCGCCAGCACCCATTTTGAGACATTTCTCACTTTCATAAATAATTCCCTCCTTAGGTGTGGGAATGAACCAAATCCCGCTGCTTTGAATCGGGATTGAACAACGTCCAATCGACCTCCGCTTCCGGCAGTGAGTTTTGTACTTTTACAAAAAGCCCGGATCGCGGATGTAAACCACGCGCCGGGCTTTGAGTAGCGAAATAATGAATTCGATAATTGCTT